>JAGATI010000047.1 GCA_017621295.1 Clostridia bacterium
GGGCGAGAGACATGTCTACACTCATTCTAGTAAACTACCCATTAAATATATAAAATTATGAAATTTTTAATAAACAAAAGAATAGAAAATAAAATAAGATTATATAAATTCTTTCCAAAAGAAAAGGCAGATTTAGTAAATATAATAGCAAGTCTATTAAAGGATAAAATATATGACTTTAATTGTATTGACACATCTAATATAACAGATATGGCTTATTTGTTTCAATTTGCTTGTAGTAAAGCAGGAATGGAAAGAATTGGGTGTCAAATAAATGTTTCCACTTGGGATGTCAGTAATGTATATAATATGAGGGCATTATTTGCAAATTCAGTTATAGACATAAATCCTGGAATATCTGATTGGAATGTCAGTAAAGTAAGATATATGGAAAATATGTTTAATTCAGTAGATAAATTTGATGCAAACTTAGAGAATTGGGATGTAAGCAATGTTGAGACAATGAACTTTATGTTTAGTAACTGTTATATTTTTAAAGGAGAAGGATTAAAAAATTGGAATGTAAAAAATCTAACATATTCTTCATATATGTTCATTAGCTGTAAGACATTTAATGAAGACATAAGTAACTGGAATATAGACAATATAAGATATATGCAGGGTATGTTCAATGGTTGTATCAGCTTCAATCAAAACTTAAGCAAATGGAAAATATATACAAGCATGACAAATATAGATAAAGCATTCAGTAGTTGTTTAATACATAAATCAAATAAGCCACAAATAATATATTGTTAACATATGAGACATATAAATGAATTTCTTGTAAATAAGAAGATAAATAAGAGAATAGATCAAACTCATCATTATATATATTTTCCTGATAACATAGGAAATCTTCGCAAGGCAATAGAAGAATTAGTATGCAAAAATGAATATGACTTTAATTGTATTGACACATCTAAAATAACAGATATGTCATATCTATTTGAAGACATAAATATATATAAGCCATTGCAAAGTAAGATAGATGTTTCAGAATGGGATGTCAGCAATGTTGTAGATATGCATCATATGTTTTATGATTGTAAGAATTTTGATTGTGATCTCAGTAATTGGAATGTAAGCAAATGCACTAATATGAGAGGAATGTTTGAAGGTTGTTCAAAATTCAAAGGCACAGGATTGTCAAATTGGGATGTAAGCAACGTTGAAAATATGTCTCATATGTTTTGTGACTGTCATGAATTTGAAGGAGATGTAAGCAATTGGAATACAGGTAAAGTAATAACAATGTCAAGATTGTTCTATGATTGTTATAAGTTCAATTCAGATCTAAGTAAGTGGAATGTCAGTAAAGTTAAGAAAATGAATTCTACATTTAGTGGTTGTAGAGAATTCAATTCAAACATAAGCAATTGGAATGTCAGCAATGTTGAAAAAATGAACAATTTATTTAAAGACTGCATAAATTTCAATCAAAATTTAGACAACTGGAATGTTGTAAAGCCAAGGCAGACATATAATATGGAATTCATATTTGATAATTGTCCACTTGAAGTTAATCCACCAAAATGGTATATAGATTGAAATTTTTAAATGTTGTTACTATAAAAATTGAAAATTTTAAATGTTGTTACTATAAAAATTGAAAATTTTAAATGTTGTTACTATAAAAATTGAAAATTTTAAATGTTGTTACTATAAAAATTGAAAATTTTAAATGTTGTTACTATATTTGTATTGAATAAGCAATTAAAGTAGATATAAATATGAAATATTGTTTTCTTGTAAACAAAAGAATATCAACAACTATAAGTCAAGACTATAAGGCTAATTATAAGTATTTTCCAATGCATAAGAGTGATCTTATGGACATAATGAGAAATCTTATAAGCAATAAGATATATGACTTAAATTGTATTGACACATCAATGATATCTGATATGTCTAATTTATTTGGTACAATACCAAATTTGTCAAAAATTGATCAAGAAAGCATAGATATAAGCAATTGGAATGTAAGTAATGTTAGAAATATGTCTTATATGTTCAATTGCTTAAAGTTTTTTAATGGTGATTTAAGCAATTGGGATGTAAGTAGAGTAATATGGATGGACAATATGTTTCATAATTGTCGTGCATTCAACCAGCCATTAGGAAGTTGGAATGTTGAAAATGTAAAGAGCATGGAATATATGTTCAGTGGTTGTACAATGTTCAATCAAAACTTAAATGATTGGAATGTAAGTAATGTAGAGAATATGTCAAGAATGTTCTATATGTGTGAGTTCTTTAACAGTCCATTAGATAAATGGAATATGAAGAATGTCAAGTATGTTGCATATATGTTTTCAAATTGCCATAGATTCAATCAATCATTGAATAGTTGGGATTTGACAAATGTAAGATCTATATTGAATATGTTTTCAAATTGTCATAAACTAGATAGAGACAATGTGAGATTTAACATAAACAGTTCGTTTAGTAATTTAGATATGTTTAGTACTTAATATATATGAAGCAACGTTTTCTCATAAATAAAAAGATATCAAATAAGATAGTACAACATTCTATTTGTGAGTATTTTCCCAATAATAAGAATGATCTCATAAATATAATAAAGAATCTTATAGATCAAAAGATATATAATCTGAATTGTATTGATGTCAGTAAGATACAAGATATGTCTTATTTGTTTGGTGTCAACATACTTTTGACAAAAGACATATTAAAAGTAATAGATATAAGTAATTGGTATGTAAATAATGTAATAGACATGAGCTATATGTTTGAAGATTGTGAAAGCTTCAATTGTGACATTAGTAATTGGGATGTAAGTAATGTGACAAACATGGATAGAATGTTTAGCGGTTGTAAGAAATTCAATCAAGATATAAGTGGTTGGGATGTAAGTAATGTGATAGACATGTCTCATATGTTTGAAGGGTGTGAAAATTTCAATCAACCATTGAATGATTGGGATGTGTCCAATGTTGAAGATATGTCTGGTATGTTTAGTGGATGTAAGAAGTTCAATCAACCTCTATATAAGTGGAATATGAAGTCTGTAAGATATTTAGAACATATGATGTTTGGTTGTGACAGTTTCAATCAACCATTGAATGATTGGAATTTGTCAAATGCAATATCCGTAAATAGTATGTTTAGCAGATGTTCTAAGTTAAATAAGAGCTACATATTGTTTAAGTTAAATGACAATTTGAAATATGAATATATGTTGAACTAACACATATATGATATGAAAGCAAACAGATTCTTAGTTAATAGTAAAATAGTCAATAGCATATCAAATTATAGATATTCTCCAGATACAAAGGAAGAGTTGCAAGCTATAATATTGATGCTTATAGATAGAAATGAATATGACTTAAATTGTATTGATGTATCTAAGATAACAGATATGAATTCTCTATTTAGAGATCTTGCATTTAAGATAAGTTATACAAAATTTGAAAATATAGACATAAGCAATTGGGATGTAAGCAATGTAGTAGACATGGGATATATGTTCTATAATTTCAATACATTCAATTCTGACATAAGTGGTTGGGATGTAAGAAATGTTGAAATTATGTCAAATATGTTCTATGGATGTAAGAAGTTCAATCAAGATTTAAGTAAATGGAATGTTTGTAATGTAATAGCAACAGACAATATGTTCAATAGTTGCTATAGCTTTAATTGTAATTTGAATAGTTGGAATGTGAGTAAAGTGGAGGATATGCACAATATGTTCATAAGATGCTATGCTTTAAAAGATTCTGACTTTTCTAATTGGAATACATCTAATGTTAAAGCAATGGGATATATGTTTTCTAATTGTAGACTTTTTGAAGGAAAGGGATTAGAAAACTGGGATGTAAGCAATGTTGTATATATGAACTATATGTTCTTTGAATGTGAGAATTTCAATGCTGACATATCTAAATGGAATGTTGAGTATCTAAAAGAAATGGATTCAATGTTCAATGGTTGCAATAAGTTCAGCTATGACCTAAGCAATTGGAATCTACCAAGAGTAAAGAATATGAATTGGACATTTGTAAATTGTAATTCACTTAAGTCAGTACCTATGTGGTATGTTGATGCTCTACATAATACATTAAGAAAAGTTAAGATATAGTCATATATATTTGTTGTATTATATAAGTCTTAGATTTACACATAATAAAAATAAAGCATAATCCTTTGGTAGTGAAAATGATTATTTTTATCTAAATTAAGAAAATAATCTAAGATTTAATATAATGGCAATTCCTGTACATTTGCAGAGTTTCAAATCTGCTGGAATTTACAGAGTAGTATTTGACAAATCTACCGTTTTACAACAGGATTCGGCAACATTACGTATGGTTGTAGGATTTTCTCCAGTTGGTCCATTCAACACTCCTACATATGTCCGTAGCGTTGGGGAATTTAGAGCATTATATGGTGACAGATCAAAGACACAAGAAAAGCGCGGTAATTTCTTCCATGCAATGGCTATTCAAATGTTGGCAGCCGGTCCTATACTTTGTCTTAACCTAAAGAAGTTTGAAAACGAAAAGGTTGGTGGTTCTCAAATTGACACCACATTCAACACTGCTTATGCTGTAAATCCTATTGAAATTCCTGTAGAAGACATCTACGACACAACAAGATTCTGGGAGTTATCTGCAGATAAGTTGAATGATATTCGGGGAGCAGAATATATCAATATAGCTACAACAGACAATAAGAACAATTCTGGTACATTCTTCATTCGTAAGGCATCTGGAAGTAAGGTAAGCTCTTATGACATAACTGTTCGTGACTGGTATTCTGATGCTCATGAGGATATTCCTGAGTACTTACAAGGCAAAGAAAATCAGAAGATGTCAGCATTCATGGCTGAGGTCTATGTTTTTGGTGGACGCTTTACAGCAGATCAAGTATTAGCTTCTTCTTCTCTTAAGAAGTATTTTGAAGTCAATGTTGATGGTAAGCTTGTTTTGAAGCAATACATAACAAATGCATTTGGTGATTATATTGACACTCTTGATGCCCTATACTTTGATGAGACATCTGGTGCTATTGGACATTATGTTGGTTCACTTATTCCTGGTTTGAGAGATAAGAATGGTGTATATCAATCTCTTGATGTAGTATTCAATCAAGATCAATCAACACATAATATGATGATGTCATTCAATGTTGATATGCTTGAGGAAGATGGTACTGCACAAATTGACTTATCTGGTGCATACAACATTTCTACTCATGATAATGGAAATCAACATGATCAAGGTCATAAGTTTGCTGCTTCTAATGTTCCTTATGGAGCTAAGCCACTTTGTCTTGATGACATATTTGATGGTATAGCGGTATCTAACTTGCTTGGTAACAATAACTCACCTATTGTATCTGATGTAGTTGAATTCCAAACATCTATATATACAGATGATGGTGTAGTTAAGCATGACTTATCATATCAAGGAACTAAGAAAATTACTGGTACACTTTATGTAAGTCATATATCTGGTTCTAACATTACACTTTCTCATGTTGGCAACAATGGTCAAAATCAAATTACTGTTGATTGTGCAGGTGCTGATGATGTGAACTATATATTATATCAACTTGGTGCTGCTTATGAATATAAGCATGCTAATGAGGATCATACAGGTGTAGTTACTGAGTACATTCCTTATGAATCAGGTCTTGGTACATACTTTGAAGGTGTGAATGCATATGATCTTCCAAACAACCTGCAAGGTCCTAAGAAGATAATTACTTCTATTTCTCGTAACATTAAGACTGATGATGACATCATTCTTCTTGGTGGAAATAAAGTTAAGTGTACTATTGAGGATGTATACATCACTACTAAGTCTCAATATAAGAGCACATTAGTTGGTGCATCTGTAAAAGTTGTAAGTGATGAAGAATATTCTAAGATGCTTAAGAATGCTGGATATGACAGTGCTGATGCTCTTGATCGTGCACAATTCATATCTATCAATGAATATAAAGATACATCTGACAAAAATCCTGTAGAAGCTGCTAAATATCGTGCATATTCAGAAATTGTTGCTTATCAAAAGTACAATTATGTATCTGGTGTACAACTTTCTGATGGTACAGTAACATATAGAATTGATGATGCTACAGAGAATGAAGATGGTACAACAATTGGTGGCGTTAAGATTCTTGATGCTAATGGTGATCAAATGATACCAAAAGATACATTCTATACTGTAGTAAATGATGTATTATATTTCTTAGAAGAAGTTG
Source organism: Clostridia bacterium (assembly GCA_017621295.1). The sequence continues at coordinate 6,238 of JAGATI010000047.1, forward strand.
ATGGTGTTCATAAGTTTACTGATTCTCTTGGTATTATATGGCATGAAGTTGGTGACTTACATTCAGAGAAGTTAAACTATACAAACTCAGCTACTAATGAGAAGGCTAATACTACAGTAACTTGTCCTGGTCATCTATATTTCCATACTATCATTCCTTGTGATGAATTTAATAAGAAAGCTGCAACTGATACAGACTATGAGGGATATGACATCAACAATGGTGAGTGGAAAGCCGTAAAGGATAATACTACAACATATGAATCATTGACCAACAAAGCTGGATGGAAGCCATGCTATGATATTACAAAATATTATTTGATTACAGATGCTGAACTTCTTGCTTATGAACCTTATAAGTACATCAATCGTATTTCAGTTGATGACTATAATAAGTTATCTAAGAAGGATGAATCCGCTGCTAACAACTATCGTGCTGGATATGATGTTGTGGCTTATCAAAAGTACGATTATGTATGTCATTGGTCTAAAGCTGTAGATGGCAGTGATCTAAATGATGTTGCTGGTGGAAATGCTAAAGTTGACTTAAGCTTTACCGACACTACAATGCAAAATATTGTAGTTGCTACTGATGGTACATTTACATATAATGGAATTAAGTTCCATCTTGTAATTGATAAGACTTGCAATAAGTTACTATATGCACATTCAGTAATATCTGTAGAGGTATATGAAGGTCTTGATGATTATGCAGGTTGGAAAGCTATATATCAGATAACTTATTACTATCGTATAATCACAGCTACTGCATATGGTTTGCTACCTAAACTTGGTGAAGGTGTAACAGAGAATAAGTTTGTATCTTATCAAGATGCAACAAATCCATATTCTAAGTGGAGTGTATATCAATGGATCAATGGTTCTATTATGACTAATGAATCTTGGAATGTATATGGTTCTGCTGTAACATTCATCAATGTTGATCAAACAGTATGGACACTTGAATCTGACATTAATGAAAATGCTGATGGTGAGTTGTTTACTTATACATTCAAGGCTGCTGCATCTGATGATACATCACTTCTTGGATTCTTACAGAAGGGTGATTACATCCTTGCTGAAGATGCTTCAACAGATTCTAATGGTGATGGTGAATATGACGATAAAGTTATAAATGGTCTATACGATCTATGCTATGTACAAGAAACAGGTACTGACTACAATGAGTATGGTGTTCCTATGACATACTGGGTTAAGTTCACAAGTAAACCAGCTATATTCTCTCGTGATAAGAAAGATTATGTAGTAGTAATCAATGGTTCTATGAATCAGGAAATTGGTACTATGGAACCACAATATCTTAAGGGATATACTTATGAGCATGCTAAACCTGAGGGAACAGGTATGATGGCTAAGCTAAACTGGCAAAAGTACATACTTTCTGCACTTACAGACTATACTGGTCTTCGTCGTGGATTGTTGAGCAAGGCTGAAATACAATGGCGTTACTTAGTTGATGGATTTGATTCTTATGTACAATCTGGTCTTAAGAAGGAACTTGCATCTTTATGTAAAGATAAACAAAACGCATTCTGTATTGCAAACTTCCCAGCTATCCGTACATTTGTAAAATGTCCATATACATCATTTGTAAATGACAAAGGTGTATTCAATGCAGAATATGTAGCTGCTGGATATAACCGTAAGAAGTCAGCTGTTACTCGTTTTGATCTTCCATCAACTGATGAGGGTGCATCATTCATTGCATTCTATACACAATTGAAGTTCTCTGATGGATATGTTGATTCAACAATGCCTTCTGCAGGTCTTGTATCTAATATGTTCATGGAGAAATATGCATCTCGTAAACCTTACTATATTGTTGCTGGTCCTAATTATGGTGCAGTTTCGGCTGCAGGTCTAATTGGTCCTGACTATCATTTTGATGATGATGAGCTTAATGTATTAGAGCCATTTGGTGTAAATGCTATGGTTTATCGGCCTGGATTCGGCACATTCATCAACTCTAACCAGACTGCTAAACAAACTCCTGTATCTGCACTTTCTAAAGTACATATTCGTGAGTTGGTTATCTTCTTACAAGATGAGATTGCAAATGTTCTTCAGTCTTATCAATGGGAATTCAATAATCAAACAGTTCGCAATAAGATTAAGGATCGTGCTGATTATATATGCAACCAAATACGTGGTAATGGTGGTTTGATAGACTTCTTAAACATTATGGATAGTTCTAATAATACAAATGAAATTATTGATAATGAGATGGCTATCTTGACTACACATATTGAACCAGGCAGAGGTATGGGTAAGATGGTTCATGAACTTGTAATCCATAAGACTGGTGAGATGAATTCTAACATACTTGGTGAGTAAATATATTATTATATATAGATTGAGGAAGATTTATTCTTCCTCAACCTTTAAACAAGTAATTTAGAAAATATATATAAGAAAAATATCAATTTAGTTTGATACTATACATAACATAATACTATGGCAATGACAACTTATATGAACACCGACAGTGGACATAGTCTATATAATGGTGTTTACGATAACGAACAAACTAATGTTACTCACTTGCCTCATATTCAGAATACTGCTGCAGGTAGAGATCGTCAAGATCCTATGCATTCGGCAATATTCGAAGTATACTTTGATCTTCCTGCTGCTGTAAAAGCTGTATATGGAGCTGATGAGCATTACTTAACTGAGCAAGTTGTTGATGTTGATGGTCTTGATCAATTACAGAAAACTGTTGGTGCAGGCACACAGAAAATGTTTGGTGTGGATGTTTCATTCTTGAATCCAACTATTGACCAGACATATTGTGAGTTTACTATCAATTTCAACCTTAACATTCGTAATCATACTGATGCATGGTTGTTGAAGATATTCAAAGCATGGGCTAATTTGGGTTATAATTTGTCTAATGGTGAACGTACACTTATGACAGATTATGTATCTGAATCAGTACGTATTGCTGAGGCTAACCGTAATGGTGAAATCTGGCGTGCATACATATTCCATAAAGTAATGATTATTGGTGTTACTGGTCTTCCAACTCTTAACTATACAGAGAATGAGCCAAGAAAATTGAGTGTAACATTTAGAGCTGACTATTGGGATGAAGACTTAGCATAAGCTAAACATATGTACATTAAGATAATAAACAAAGGACATTGAAATTTCAATGTCCTTTTTCTATATTATATATAATTATGAAAGAAATTATATTGAATAAATGTTATGTAGGTAAGTCAAATAGATTGTCAACAAAATATAAGCAATTGCTAAATGAAAATGAAATTGAATGGCTAAATGATACATATCCTGATTCATTATCAATAAAGGAACAATTATTTAGACTTAAGCATAACATAGTAGAAATACCAAAATGCCCAATATGTGGAAATAATACAAACTTCATAAACATAAAATATACTGAATTTTGTAGTGTTGATTGTAAGAATAAGTCAAAAGATGTTGCATGTAGAATAAAAAATACAAAATTAATTAAGTATGGAAATGCTAACTATAACAATATAATTAAGAGAATAAAGACTTGTAATGAAAAATATAATGTTGACAATTATATACAATCAAATGAATTTAAAGAAAAATATAAGAAAATATGTATAGATAAGTTTGGTGTTGACAATGTTGGTAAATCAAAAGAAATTCATAGCATTATTACTAAACATACTGACTATAATTTAGCAAATAAGCATAGAATACAAACTAATTTGACTAAATATGGAGTAAAATATGTAGTATGTCTAGAATCATTAAGAGAAAAAAGAAAGTCATATGAATCAAAATTAAAAGAATACAATACTAAGAAAATAAATGGTACATTCAATACATCAAGTTGGGAAGACAAATCATATGTCATGTTGAAAGAAGTATATCCTGATGTATTACGACAATACAGAGATAATATTAGATATCCATGGTGTTGTGATTTCTACATACCAAGTAAGGACTTGTTCATAGAATGCAACTATGGATGGACACATGGAGGACATCCTTATGATGA
>JAGATI010000048.1 GCA_017621295.1 Clostridia bacterium
GAAAGAATAACGACTCATGGTCGAAGCTCCATTTTTTAAAATATATATTAGCTATTTGAGAACCTACTTTGAGGAAAATTTTAGATAGTAGCTTTTATATTTTATTAATAATGTAAGAAAGGATACTTAGAGAAATTTTATGAGAAAATCAAACTTTTATATTATTTCATTAAAACGAAACATACTTCCTATTACTTTTTTAATTTTTACATTACTTTTAGTTGTTTTTTCCAAAACAAACTTAAGTTCTGCAAAAGATGGCTTATTATTATGGGCAACTGCTGTTGTTCCATCACTTCTTCCATTCTTTATTGCCACCGAATTATTATCATATACTAACATCATAAACTTTATAGGAAAAGTATTAAATAAATTTATGAGACCAATTTTTAACGTGCCTGGCGAAGGAGCTTTTGCATTTATAATAGGTATGATTAGTGGTTATCCTGTTGGTGCAAAAATTGTTACAAAACTTAGGCAAGACCGGTATATGTACAAAATCTGAAGGCGAAAGAATGCTAAGTTTTACTAATAATTCTGGTCCACTTTTTATTATAGGAACTGTTGGTGTTACTCTATTTGGAAATTCTACTATAGGCTTTTTACTTTTAATTACCCACATACTCGCCTGTATTACTGTTGGAATATTACTTGGAATAATAGATAGATTTAATAAAAAAAGTGGAGAAACTATAAATACTAAAAATGTTAATAATACAGTTAAAAATAAAACTATTAGTTGCTCCTTTTCTAACCTTGGCGAAATCTTAGGAAAAAGTATTAATAATGCAATATCCACTGTTCTAATGATTGGTGGCTTTATTGTTCTATTTTCTGTCATTCTTTCAATTCTGCAAAATAGTCACATTATTGATATATTTTGCAATTTTGTAGGTAGAATTTTTAAATATCTTAATATTAATACAAGTTTAGCATCTGGCTTTGTTACTGGAATTGTAGAATTAACCAATGGAGTAAAACTAGCTAGTACATTAAATAACAAATTAATATCACCTAATATAGTCCTTTGTGCATTTTTACTTGGATTTGGAGGCTTTTCAATATTACTTCAAGTACTTAGCATAACATCTAAATCAGACCTTTCAATTAAACCATATATAATAGGTAAATTAATGCAAGGAATTTTTGCAGCATTTTATACTTATATTGCTATAAAAAATATTCCCTTCTTTAATTTCGATATAGAACCTGTATTTGCAAATTACTCAAATAGTATCGACTATAATATTAGCAATATATCAACCATTGTCTACTTTTTTATAGCTATAATTTTATGTATTTATGTTTATATAATTAATAAAAAGAATTCAAAAAAAACATCGCTAGTAAAAAAATCATATAGAAGTAGAATAAGAACAAAAGCCTTTTAATTTTTAATAAATTTTCATATTTAATATACTTCTGAATACTATTTATTAATACAAGTTAATTTAAGGGAGGTTTTAGTTTTATGGAGCGAAATATGGATTTTAATAATTTTGGAGGTTTTCCTCCACCTTATATGAATTTTGAAACAAACCCCGATTTTCCTCGGAATGGAAAATCCTATGTTTAATCCTGTTATGCAATATGAGCAAAGCTATATGTATTATAGATATTTAACTCAGGCATTAGAATATAAAATAAAATGTAAAGAGTATGAAAAACTTTGCTCAAAACCTGAAGGTTCTAGACAAGATAAAAGGGTAGAATAAATTTCATAAAATGTATTTGTTAAATTTAATATAATTTATTATAGTACAATTTATACAATAGTAAGTAAATAAAATAAAAACAACACATAACTTTGATATTTAAAATATAAATTTTTTAAGTAAAATGTGTTGTTTTTATATGTAAATTAAATTTTATTTAAACATATTTTATAATATTAAGCTTATGTTACTTACATAACTTTTCATAACTAAACTTTAATATTTTTTCATATCTCATTTTTAATATCTTTTTATAAAATTCCTTTCTTATCTCAGAAATAAAAGGTGTTTCATCAATAATCTTATTTATTTTTTCTATATCAATCTTTGGAAATATTTTAAGTAAAGCTTTATTACAATCACTATTTGTCAGACTACTTATAAATTCAAAGTAATTAATTTTCTTATCATTCATCTTTAAAGCAGATGTTGGAAATACAAATACTCTTGCTTTTAATTCATCATCATCATTTATAATCTGTTCAATTCTATCATCTGTTAATTGTGGATATAAACATGAAGCACAATCGTAAATAGGAGCAATCTCTATTTTCTTTAAACTTTCATTTATTAAAAAACCCCAATTACCATTATGTCTATCAAAATTTCCAACCAAACTATCTACTATAAACATATTCCAGAAAAATTCTTTCAGTTCTTTAACGTCATATATTAACTGGTTTTCTATTGTCTCTATTACTTCTGTTAGTTCCGTTCCATAACCGTTTTTAGATGTTTCTATTTGACTATTTTTTAATTCTGCAAATTGTTTTAATACATTCCCAGAAGATGTGAAATCTTTACAGGCTACAACAATCTTATCTATTCCATTTAGATTGAATGTGCCTAATATTGTATCTTGAACATTTAACCCTAATGTCTTTACTATATTACAAGCTATATATTCTGAAACGCAACTATTTGAATATCCATATTCTTCTATTCCTTCATTTATTGCTGGGAATTTTAGCATATAATCTTCATCATTATATATTATACATATTTTTCCTCCGTTTTTACCACCATAAAATTTATAGTTATTTATTTTACAATTAGTAAAATCTAACATTCTATTCCTCCATTCTTACATATTTTTTATATAAATAATCACATTGTTCTTCTGTTATATCTCCATCTACAAAACTACTATTTATTGAGCCTTGCAATTCATTTATTAAGCAGTCTAAATAAGTTACATTATTTTTTATTCCTTCTTTTAAGTTTTGCAAATCTCTTTCTAAATATACTGGTAAACCTTTTTCTAGATATTTTTTATTTTCTTTTATGTGAACTTTTTTATTATTTATTGATTTCTGTTTAATATTTTTATTTTTTATATTTTTATATTTCTTTCTATTACATAATTTATATAAAGTTAAACATAATTTCATAAAAGTCCCCCGAATTTAATTATAAAAAAAATCGAGGTTATAACTACATAGAGTCTTTATATTCCTCGATTATTTTAAATATTGTTGGTAGCGAGAAATGGATTCGAACCATCGACCTGCCGGGTATGAACCGGATGCTCTAGCCAACTGAGCTATCTCGCCATTTATTAAACACAATAGCTATTATAATAGTTATTATTAAATTTGTCAAGTAAATAAAAAAGAAAATATTAAAATTTTATTTTCTTTTTTATTTACATATCATCTCTTGTTATTTGACTTTTATCCTCTTTTGTTATCGCTTTTAGTTGACTTTTACTTTTTGCTATACTCTTAGAATCTTTAGTAGACTTTTGATTAGCTTGCTTATATAATTCATCTTTAAAACGATTTTCAGCTTTTGCTTCTGCTTTACTTCTGGCTCTTTTTAATACTTCTACTAATTCTGGATTTTCTCCAGCTATTTCATCTAAATCTAATACATCTGTATTACTTTGTTCTCTTCCTTTAAAAACTCTCCATAAAGCACTTAATGGATTAACTTTTTCCATAATTCTAGAGTCCTCCTCCAATTAATATATAAAACTCTATCTATATATTAACATAAAAATCATAAAGAATCAATACTAATTTGAAATACTTTGCTAAATAAGTTGAAATACTTTGCTAAATAAGTAATAAATAAAATTGCTATATATCTTACAACTTGCATTTACTTTACAGAATTGCATTTAACTTATTACTTAACGAATAAGTAATAAATCAGTTACAGTTCAGTAAGAAAATTTTTCTGTTTTTAAAATAATTTTCAAGACATTTTTATAAAAAATTTCTATACATTGAACAAATCAATAATTTATATTCTTACTAAACTGTTACATAAACTGTTACTAATCATACTAAATAATTAAAACAGTAGAGTAGTAGCCTGTGTATTTATATATAAAAATGCAGTGATGCGCAGTTTGGAAGGACTCATATTCATACAGA
>JAGATI010000049.1 GCA_017621295.1 Clostridia bacterium
GGGCGAGAGACATGTCTACACTCATTCTAGAATATTAGCAACAAAATTCATTTCTACATTTATGATATTCATCATAAGTTAATTCATATATGATTTCATAGTTAAGTTCTTTAGCTATAGCAAATTCAACCCTACAACCTTTTGATTTTTCCCAATCATTACACATAAATATTGTATCACACATCAACAACTCAGGTATGTCCTGCGCCATATAGTAGTTCCAGTCTTCTTTATGCTCTACTGTTGGACCATTCTCATCAAATTCGTGTATGTCAGTAGCGGCATGAATCTCAATGTCATCATTGAATGACATTTCATGTAACTTTCTCAATGCTTCATTGTACCTTGCATACACGGTGTCTTCTCTATTTGATATTGGAAGACTTACATAAACTCTTTTCATAATGGTTGTCTTTATTTTTAATTATCTATTAATAACTATATTATATATAGATAACTTAACATTATATTTCAAACAAAATAGACAATGGCTAACATAATTAAGAAAATAAGTGCATTTGAAGCTCTACCAGCAAATGGTCTTACACCTGATACATTGTTTTTGACAGCTAAAGACAATGCTAATTATAAAGTGTCCTTTGACAGCATATTTTCAGCAATAGACTGGTATATGGCAAATTCTGATTCTTTAGAATTGATAGACTATATAAAGAAAAACTATGTAAATAAGACTGACTTAGATACATTAGCAACAAAGGAAGAAGTTGATGACATACGAAAGAGCATGGAAAATATTGTGACTGGAGATGTTCTTACAGAATTGAATGATAAGATAGACTTATGCGCTACAAAAGAATATGTTGACACAACATTCATAACCGAAGATGATCTCATGACAATACATGATTCATTTGCTACAAAAGACAATGTATATACAAAGGAAGAGACGTTGACAACAGATGAGATACAAACAAAGCTTGATGAGATTGTATTATCTGCAGACAATAAGTTTACTGAAGTAAATGAAGCTACATATGAGCTTTCTAAGAGAGTGCAGACAAATGAGCTGAATATAGAAAAGCTTCAAAATAAGTCAGACAGCTTAGAAGGATTGATAAAGACAGATGGTGATGGAAGATTTGTACTTGGTAATGATGGAAAATATCATAATCTTACATGTCTGTCTATGTTAGCATATGGAAAGTCTGAAATAACATCTGACAATTTATTCATAGGAGAGGACAAATATGGACATGTTTATGAGGAAGATGACTTTACATATAAGATAACATTTGATATGCCTAAGATTCCATATAAGCATACTATACATGCTCATGTCAATCTTGGTGTCAATCCATTGTTTCCTGAAAATAATGCAAGAATATTAAAGATTGAATATGATGGTGAGATAAATGACTATACTAAGAGATTCATATCTCCGCTTACATCTGTCAATTTGATATTTGAGAATGAAGTAGTACAATTTGAAGATGAGGGTGGTCTTAAGAACTACATAAAGTCATCCACATATCTCAATGAAGATAAAGTATCTGACACGGTTAAGCTAAGAGGTACTCAACTTGACTTATTGCATGACACATATGCAGTGACTATATATATCAAATTAGATAAGAAGCTTACAGAAGGAGTGACACATGACTTCAACTGGCATGTGTTTGGTCATGGTATATTAGAAGAATAAATACATTTTACAATATTCATATATGTTTGACATTAATGCAGCAATAGCTAAGACTAATATAGCAGGTAGCAAGAGCAAAGGATCTTGTGCAAAATATGTTAGAACATATATAGAGGCAGGTGGACTAAAGACTGTTGGACATCCAGTATCAGCATACCAATATGCTGGATTCTTACCAAAGATTGGATTTTCTAAGATAGCTTCTGTAAAGGGTAAACAAAATCAAGCTATGTGGACAACAGGAAATGCTAAACCAGGAGACATAGCAGTAATGAAGCATGGACAACATGGTCATATATGTATGTGGACTGGTAATTGTTGGGTATCAGATTTTAGACAAAATAGGATGTACCCATATCAAGATGAAGGAATATGTGACATATTTAGATATGGAGCATAAAATATAAAAGGCTGAGGATTAATCCTCAGCCTTTTGTTCATCTATGTCATATGCGTTGAAATGTATCTTACCAATCTCTCCATCATGTGGACGTTCTGAACCAGTAAAAGTAAGTCTCATATGCTTTTGTCTTACAGGATCCCATACCTTTACTTCAGCATTATCCCATTCCCATTCTTTATATATCATCACAAGATCCTTGATCTCATGCCAATTAGGATATTTGTACATACTCATATATCTATCAAATATTTGGATTTTTTGTTTGTGGTACAGGATCGTCTGTCCCGTATTTGTTCCTATACTTTACAAAGTCACATGTCTTTACTTTGAACATTATTCTCTCACCTCTACGGTTTAGCAATCCACAAGGAGAACGAAGAACAAGACCCTCTGCTAAAAATGTATCATCTTCAGCAATTTCTGACTTAAATCCTGCACGAACAAAATCAATCGCTTCTTGAATAGTGAACTGCCCTTTATAAGGACATGTTTGTGTATCAAGTTTATTGAACACATCATCACGATTATCTTTAAGAAGCCAATATGTCATACCACCTACTGCAATCTTAACATCAAATCCTATGAAGTTGACACCTTCCTTGATATATCTTGCACCACATGTCTGAATCTTTCGCCCATATCCCTCCCCATATATAGTATACTTTGTTGGAATATTGTTAAAATTCCACTGATAACCATTACCAAATGTAGAATTCTCTTCAAAATATGAAAATCCCTTCTCCACAGTAATTTCATCATCAATTTTCATATACTCTGATATTCCAAGTGCTTTACATACAAAATCTGCAGCATACTTAGATTTCATAAAGGCTTCAAGCTCCTTTGGAATATTTGCATTGTCAGTCTTACCTCTAATTACAACTTTCCATTGAATCTCTGTTGCATTCTCAATATCCTGATTATTGAATTCTGGAGTTACTTCAATACGCATATTTGTGCCATCAATCTTCTCTTCAGCATCAAACTTACAATCTTTAAGCCATTCAAACTCAGGACTTACAAAATCACTAAATGGCATAATGATATTGTTTTCATCTCGCATAAATACCGTATTTATTTTAGTATATGTATTTTCACTTCTTTTTTGTTTTCCCATAATCTTTATGAATATTAATAATTATATTTTATCTTTATTATGAACAATTCATATTACATATTTGTATTAATTTATTAAATTAAATCATCTTTATTATATGTCTTAAATACAAATTTCTTATCTATCACATTACCGTTGTATTTTAATTGTTGATATACATCTCCATCTCTATTTTCGAAGTCTATAGATAGAATTCTATGCTTAAACATAGATACAACTGTCTTCTCAATTAGTTCAATAAAATCAAAACTATTCATAACATTATTTATATTATGCTACCAAAAACAAATCTTCAAAATGCTCTGACTTAGCAGAATATTTAGAACCATCTATATTCCACTTAGATGCTTCGTAGCCAAGTCCAAGTATTCTGCAAAGAATCTTACCATCATTTGTCTTAGCTATAACCTTGACTTTCCTACCAAGTCTTGTTACCACTTCTGCTCCATTGATAGCTGCTTCATAATTGAATGTCTTAACGGTGATGTTGTTGTTCATTGTCTTCATAATCTTTAATCTTTTAATTGTTTGTTGTTTAATTTCAAATCAAATATAGTTTATAAATAATGAAATTTCAATATTTGCATATTAAAATATGTTAATGATATTTGTTGTAAACAATATTTATATGTTCCTTTGTTTCTTCAATGACATTAAGATATTCTCTATATAGTATCTCAACATAATTAAAATCACGTTTATCATATTGTTCACTTATCAACTTAAGATAATAGTCTGTGATTTTCTTATAATTGATTATTGTCATTATAAGTATATGTTGCTCATCATTTTCACCTATCTTAATGTTGCTTTCTTTGCTATGTCCATAATGTATGAGATTTGCAACTTTATTAAAGTCTTCTCTTATGGATTCAGGTAATATATTGTATACATAATTGATGTCTTTATATATGTCATCAAGCTTATTGCATATTCTTTCGTAATTGGCTGACTGAAAATACATCTCTTCTATAATGTCTTCAGCTATAAACTTATTTCTGGTTCGTTCTTTAAGCTTATTCTTAATTGATTCCCACCATTTCATCACTGTAATGTATATGAAGTTCCTTTGATTCATTTCTTATATATCTCTCAACGCTCTCATACAAATTCTTGACATTATCATATTTCTTTTCTTCATAGCTATGTTTTGCTGATTCATGTTGACTACGAATGAATCTATATATCTCTCCAATCCTATCAGACCAAGCATTTATATATGGATTGTTCATTACAGGAAATTCAAATGCTTTAAGCTCTTTGTTGTTTGTCCTACCATATCTTATTAATTGTATTACATTATATAGTGTGTCTCTGTCTTCTATAGGAATGTAATCACAAATTTCCTCTAACAATTCATTGATATTGTCAAACTTCAACATAATGTTTTCATACTTTTTCTCAAGATATTCTAATTTGTTCAAATATCCCTTAGCATCATTTCTTTCTTTGTTGATGTCTTTCAATGCAATTTTAAATGCATGGATAAAATCACATATCTTCATAAATCTTAATCTTTAATTGTTTGACTTAACTGTATTATATATATCATATATAGTAAATATATTACAATATTTCAAAATAAAATGACAGTAAAACTCATATGTTTACTGCCATTTCATACTACCACTTATATCATCGCAAAATTCAAATATTACCTCATAACCTAAGAATACATCCTTTTCAACATCACCAAAATAATTTACAACATCTCTTATTATCTTTGATATGTTTATGCATCTCCATCCCTTATTACCGTATTCATTAAGTCTATCTATCAAATTGTCATCTGCATCATATATCTCCTTCTTATATATGTATGACTTCATTTCTTATATTTAATGTTTTTGTATTTTTCAGTCCAATCATCTGTATGGCATTTTTCAATAAAACGTTTCATTGTCTTTTCATATTCTTCATATAAATCATTGACAATATTATAGTTCTTAGCTACATAAGCCAGTTTCATATCATCATAATAATATTTACAGTTACTTTCAGGTATACTGAACAACTTCTTCTTCCAAGTAATGTATGCATCTTCCATATAACTGCCATTCTCCATGAAGTTTATCAAATCTAATATATGGTTTGCCTCATTGTTAGGCATCACATATAGTAAATGATATAGATTGTATATTGTTTCATCATACATCTTTGTAACTGTACAATAATATATATAGTCATCATATACTTTCTTTATCTTCTTTTTTGCTTCATGTTTGTCTTTATAAAACTCATTGTAAGCTTTCTTAAAAATTCTAATGAAATCTATTATCATAATGTCTTAAGTTTACGTTTTACTATGCAAGATATAGGAGATCCAGAATCATCTATATATACAACATCCCAACCTTCAAGTCCCTTCACTTTAAGTTTGTCAACTAACCGCATCATACTTGGTGCAGTTATTGTATCATACTGAATTTTGTCATAATACTGATATTCTACATTTTCCATATATATAATATATTAATAGTTATTTGCTATATAAATTTCATCATAATGTTTTCGTGACTTCTAAGACATTTTAAATATCCCAAAACCATAGGATGATAAATTATATTACTTTAATATGAAAGTGTCTTAGAAAGGGCGAGA
>JAGATI010000050.1 GCA_017621295.1 Clostridia bacterium
GGGCGAGAGACATGTCTACACTCATTCTAGAATAATGTCCTAAAAGTGAAATCAAGCACACATCCAATAGTGAAGCAAATACAGAATCTTACTAATTGATATTTCATACTTAAACTGTATTCTCCAAACAATTTTCTAATTGGATAATTATTGATTTTCATATATAATAAGTCATATGATACAAAAAGTATCATAAACATTATAATTCTCAATATTACATCTTTAAATATCATTATTCTATTATATTGTCTTTATATTCTACTTTTGTAATTATTCCTTTGTCATTTAATGTCTCAACCATGTATTGACGTGGCAAGCAATCACATAATATAAGATTGCAATGCTCTTTGAAATTGGCAAACTTTTCTTTATTGAAGTCAACTATACCCTCACCTATAGTTGTTGTATGCCCTACAACTTGTCTCCATTCTTCATTATCTATCTTAAGTTGATCTTTACCAAGTGAGAATGGTCTTATCCATATTGGAGAACTGTATATACTGTCACCATGCCAATCACCATTCCTAAATGTAAACCAATATGCATTTGATTGTACCTTTTCATTTATCTCTTCAAGTTCACAATTGCCATCAACATATTCATCATACCATGTTTGAGATATTCCAGCATGCGAATATATAGACTTATTTATTCTATCTACATATACATATTGTACTATATTGTCATCAAACATCTTCTGTAATATACTTCCACAATGACGTTGTATAGCATGACTATATCCACTGTATTGTTCCCCAGGCTCAACATAATGATAGTCATGATTTCCTATAAGCATTATGCATGAATCTTTGCCATGTTCTCTTATATGATTTTCTCTTAATTCTAACAGGCTTTCTAAACATTCTTTGACATCATCAACACTTCTACAAGCATAGCCATCAACATAGTCACCAAGAAATATCACTATATCTGGATTTTCTTTATTATATATGTCATATGCTGTTTTCCAATGTCCATGAATGTCTCCAAGTATAAGTCTTTTCATAATTCTATACCCAACAAAATCAAAATCTTATTTTTGATGTCATACAATTTCTTTCTAACATATACAGACATGCTTATTTTCTTATTAGTATGTGAACATTCTACATATAGCAAATTTCTCATTTCCCAACCTCCTTGTGATAGTGGTATCAATACGTTTGCTTTAAGATCTTTCTTTGAATGTCCATAACAATGCTTACATGTCTTACATATCAATGATCCAACTTTTGTTCCATTCTTTATAAAAGGACATTCATTTATGCATCTGTTCCCATCTTCTAATCTATAGTATATTTTCATAATATATTAATAAGTTATAACCAACCTTTATATGCCTGCTCTGCATTTTCTATATCTTCAATATCATATTTGTCTATAGTCTTCTTATATGACAAATATTCATATATATTGTATGCAGTTGTAAACAAAAAGCATATTGTTGCCATTATTGGCATCCACTTATATGATAAGTCTAATACTATGCTTTCATATATGTAATATCCAAGTATAGACAACAACAATATGTCTGTAACTATCTTATATACAGCAAGTCTCTTGCTTTGCTTATAGTATCTATATTCTATATAGTCTTCATAATTGTTGACACATTTTGTAATGTCTTTAAATTCCATAATTGTTAAATATGCTCAATGCTTATTTTTTGTACTATATTTGACTTAATATACTCTATCAAATCTTCCATAAATTTTGAAAGCTCATTATCTTCTACACAAATCTCATCTACTGGACTAATTTGACCATTTGGTACAATATTGAATCCTTCATTGCAATCAATTGTAATCTTATTCATATTCTATTATATTATTATGTTGTCTATCTCTATACATACATTCCAGTACTTACATTCTTTACTGGTTTGCAATTCTTAACATCTGTCCACTTTGCAAATACGTTTGGCTTAGTTGCAATATTGTCAAACTTATACAATGTAACTCGTGGATAGTAATATGTCTCCATCCAATACAAATGACCTTGATGCCATACTAACATATATGTTTCATCATAAGAATATAAGTTGTTGTCTCTACCTATATACTTATTAGTGAATTTATGTCGTGGTACTTTATTAATATCTATAGATAAATTACCATCATTATTGTATTCTACATCACCAAATGTCCACCTACGTATTCCTGAATTCCAATAAGAATTTGTCTTTGACAAAGCAACATTAGCACTAATCTTAACCAATTTAGATTTGTCAATTTCAAATTCATACTTTCTCCTATCTTCTCCAGAAATCCAGTTTGTCATCTTAAGATAATAGTCTTTAGGAGCATTATAGTACTTATATATGTCTCCCTTATATTCATAATACTGTCCCATAAATCTTTAATTTTAATTTCAATATTAATATAGTTACAAAATGATATTTTTTCAATATATGTTTATTATCTTAACCATATTGGAAATAGATTCCAATCAGGTGTTCCTTGTTTTGCCATGCCTTTTGTCTTTATGACATATGGTTTTAGCCAATGTCTTATATCTTCA
>JAGATI010000051.1 GCA_017621295.1 Clostridia bacterium
TATATATTATAATAAAAAATGAACAAAAGAACTTGTGCCTTTGTCCATTAATTAACTATATCTAACTATTAGCTAGATATCTCGCTAAAATATTCATTAATTCTATTTATTAATTCATTTTTAACATCTTCTATATCCATTCCTTCAACTTGTGCTCCAGCTAGAGTTATATGTCCTCCTCCGCCAAGTTTTTCTAATATAACCTGAACATTAATATCACCAATTGATCTTCCACTAATACAAACCTTATCTCCTAAATATCCTATTACAAAAGATGCTGTTATATCACTTATAGTTAATAATTCATCTGCTGCTTTTGCACAAATTATATTGGCATTTTTATCTTCTTTATAGTAGATTGAAATTGCAATTGTATCATTAACTATTTTCGCATCAGAAACAATTTCTGATATAGTATTGTATGTTTTTATATCGCTTTGGAACCATTTTTTCACTTTTATTATATCTACACCACATCTTCTTAAATATGCTGCTGCTTCAAAAGTTCTTACACCAGTCTTAAATGTAAAGTTTTTTGTATCCATCATAATTCCTGCATATAACCCCTCAACTTCTATTTCTGATAATTCATGAACCTTTTCAGAATATTCTATTAATTCTGTAACAAGCTCTGATGCTGATGATGCATAAACCTCCTGGAATGTTAATGTTGCATTTTCTATAAAATCTGTACTCCTTCTATGATGATCTATTACAACAATTTTGTTTGTTTTTTCTAATAATTCTGGTACTTCTACATATGTCTTTTTATGTGTATCTACAATTATTAACAATGTATCTTGACTAATTTTCGAAAGTGCTTCATTTTTATTAATAATAATATCTTGATATTCTTTATGGCTTTTAGCCTCTTGTATAAAATTATCTAAACTTATACCTGAAGTTTCATTTACTATATAACTTTCTTTTTCTAAAGATTTAGCAATTCTGTATACACCAAGACTTGCCCCCATACAGTCTATATCACCATTTGTATGGCCCATTATTAGTACATCTTTTGCTTCACAAATTAATTCTTCTAAAGCATGTGCTACAATTCTTGCTTTTACCTTTGTTCTTTTTTCTACTTCTTGTGCTCTTCCTCCAAAGAATAAATATTTTCCGTCTTCTCTTACAACAGCTTGATCTCCGCCACGACCTAAAGCTATATCCATTGCAGCTTTGGCAGATTTATATTTTTCGTAATTAGATTCTCCTTCATTAGAAATAGCAATACTTAATGTAGATTGTATTCTGCCAGGTACTTCTAACTCTTTTATAGAATCTAGTATACTAAACTTCTTTTCTTTTATTTCTTCTAAATACTTTTGTTCAAATATACATACAAAATTATCTCTTTCTTGTTTTAATACTAAACCTTTAAATGTTGCCTGCCAATCATATAATGTTTTTTCTATTTTTGCAGTTATTTCTAATTTATCTTCACTAGAAATCCCTTGCATTATCTCCTCATAGTTATCAATCATAACAATTCCAACACATATTTTAGAATCATCGAATTTTTCTTGCAATTTTATATATTCTGTTTCATCTATAAAATACAATGTTGCCATATATTCTTTTTGTTTTTTCTTATCATTTTGTTTTGATTTTACATATTCGCCTAATATCCTGTATTGCCTTTTTCCAATAATAACATGATTATTAATTGTATTTTTTTTATCTTTTTCATTAGAATTTTCAATCTCTAATTTTAGTTCTTTTACTATTGTATTTAAATGTGTATTTATATCAATATTTGCAAATTCCTGAACAAATTTAGTACTCTTCCAAATTATATTTCCGTCTGTTTCTATAATTATTAATGGAAAAGGTGAATTAATTAAAGACCTTTTTGATACTTTATCTACATTAATTGTAAGTTCTTTAATATGTTCAGATAATTCTGCCGTTCTTTTTTTATTTGCCCAATTAGTATAAACAAGTATTAAAATATATAATAAAATACTTGGCAAAATTAATTTAAATTCGTAAAAACATAACCCAATTAGTAATATAGCAATAATTACTAAATATGCCTTTGTTTTTGAGACAAGACCATCAAATATTTTTATATTATTATTGTTTGCCATAATAATCTCCCTTTATAATAATATATATATTTTACTATTTTTTTGTAATTTTGTCAAGTTGCCAAAACAGAGCAAATGCTTGATATTAATAGCATTTGCTCTGTTTTCTATTATATTTTTAATGTATTATACATTGGCTGTTTCTTGTTTAGATTCTATTTCTGTATTCTCTGTTTCTTCTGTACTTATACGTGTATTTTTGTATGCTTGCATACCTGTTCCAGCTGGTATTAATTTACCTATAATTACATTTTCTTTTAAGCCAATTAAGTCATCTATTTTTCCTTTAATAGCAGCTTCTGTAAGAACTCTTGTTGTTTCTTGGAAAGATGCTGCAGATAAGAAGCTTTCTGTTGCAAGAGATGCTTTTGTAATTCCAAGTAAAACTCTTTTTCCTGTTGCAGGTCTTAAACCTTCAGAAATAACTTTGTTATTTTCTTCTTCAAATTCATACATATCTACTAATGAACCAGCAAACATTCCAGTATCTCCATTATCTTCAACTCTAACTTTTTTAAGCATTTGTCTTGCAATAACTTCAACGTGTTTATCATTAATATCAACACCTTGGTTACGATATACTTTTTGTACTTCTTGTACCAAGTATTCAAAAACACCTTCTGGTCCTTTAATTGCTAAGATTTCATTTGGATTTATAGAACCTTCTGTAATAGGATCACCTGCTTTAACCTCATCTCCATCTTTAACACGAAGTTTTGCTCCAAATGGTATAGTATACTTCTTAGCTTCTTGATCTGATATAATAGATATTTCTCTTTTTGATTTATCATCAGAAATTCTAACAGTACCATCTATTTCTGTAATTATTGCAAGTCCCTTTGGTTTTCTCGCTTCAAATAATTCTTCAACTCTAGGAAGACCTTGTGTAATATCTGCAACACCGGCAACACCACCAGAGTGAATAGTTCTCATTGTAAGCTGTGTACCAGGTTCACCAATTGCTTGAGCTGCAATAATACCAACAGCTTCACCAATTTGTGCTTCTTCACGAGTAGCAAGGCCCATACCATAACA
>JAGATI010000052.1 GCA_017621295.1 Clostridia bacterium
CTTCTTGTAATATGTATTTTCTAGGATTCTGATAATCTCCATTTTGAGATAATCTTATTTCAAAATGCAAATGACTACCTGTCGAAGTACCATGACCAGGATCCGTTTTTGCACCACCTTGTAAGCCAATAATCTGGCCTTGTGTTACTGTTTGTCCCTGCTCAACATTTATTTGTGATAAATGTGCGTAAAAACTATAAAATGTATTACCTTCCAAGTTAGTATGTTTAATATTTATACAATTTCCATAACCTCCTCTAACACCTGCCCACACAATTTCTCCATCACATATTGCTAATATATTTCCATGTATTTTACCTACTATATCCATACCACTATGTAGCTTTTGCTTTCCTGTTATAGGATGTATTCTGTAACCAAATTCACTAGTTATTGTATATCCATATTCTGTTTCTATTGGCATACAATATGTTCCATTAAATGTTAAACTACCTGTTTCATGTAATCCATTTTCTAATCGTAAATTTTTAATTTCGTTAAATATTTCACTTGTTTCATTTTCTTTTAATCCTAATGCTGCTAATATTTGATTAATAGGCTCCATTACTATATAAATAATTACTGTAATTAATAATAAACAAATCATACAAGATGTTATTATAATCATTAATATTCTATCTCTATTTTTTTTATTTTTTAAAACAGTAGCTATAACTTTTATTACTGCTGGATTTATTGCCAATTATCTACCACCACTTTTCCCAAAATATTCAAATTCGTGAGGGTATATTTCAAATTTAGCTAGTATTTTATATGCACCTATAATTAAAATTGCATATCCTCTTTTTTTATTAGATAGGAAATCTGCTTGACTTTCTGTAAGTTTAAATAACTCCATTGTGTCTTCTAAATTTCTTCCATCTGTTCCCATTAATATCTTATATGTTGCCATATCCAGAATAGCTTGACCATACATTTTTACTGATTCATCGAGAAAATCAATTATTGAGTGAGAAACAATAACTAGGCTTCCGCTCATACTTTCTACAACGTTTTGCTACATTACGAAGAAAAGCAATACTTTGTAAGCAATTCTTGTCTATTAATAAATAGGCCTCATCTGCTATAAGCATTGTTTTTTCTTTTCTATTTTTTGATATTTGTTCCCAGCACCATGATAAAACATTAAAATATTGTGCTTTTTTTACATTTTCACTAGCATTTTGAATATTACCTGTATCTAAGCATACAAGTTTACTATTTCTCTTTATTGTTGTATATCCATTAAATATAGTATTATCAGCACCCTCTGATATTTGTCTAATTAAAGATAGTAATATATTAAGATTTTCTTTTCTGGTTTTATGCGACTCTCTATCATAGTGAATTTTTAATAAATCGTACAAATCTGTCATAATAGGGAAATCAGTATTTTCCAAGCTTGAAATATTAGTTTCCCAATAGATACCAAACTTATTATATAAATCCTCCAAAACTTCTTCTAAAATTGCCATCTGTATAGATGTTAGTTCTGGAAATAGTAATTTAAAAAATATCCTTAGAGTTTGAAAATGTAATGCCATTTCTCCAAGACCTTTACCTGTATCATAAATTCCTTTTACATCTTCATTTTCTTCATCTTGTGGTGCAGGTTTTATTTGTAATGGGTTAATTCTACCTCTATTACTACCACCTGAAACATCAATCCAATCTCCACCAAGATTATGAGTAAGGTCCTTATATTCTCCGCTCTGGGTCAATTATTAAACATGAATTTCCTATCATTATTTCATTTAATATTAGATGTTTTGTTACTGTAGATTTTCCGTACTCCGTGCTGTTCCCATTATAACAAAGTTACTATTTGTTCTGTCGTTTCCACGTTTCCAAGTATCTAATGCAATAATTCCTCCATCTATATCACGAGCAAAATAATAGCCGGATCCATCATTAAACCCGACTACTAGCAAATGGCAAACCACCAACAAAAGTGGAAAGTGGCACATTTCTTTTTGCTATATTCTTAATTTTCTTATCTGAACTAAAAAATGGAACAACACACCTAAAGGCATTTTTAACTAAACTTGCAAGACACCTTACTTTCATTTGCATACTTGATAGTTTAGTTTCTATTTTTTTACACCTTTTAGACAGTTCTTCCTCTGTTTCTGCAATGACCATAATAACTATAGTCATATAACCTACAGTTTCTCCATCATTATCTATTTTTTTAATAAGTTCTTCAGCAGATATTATTTCTCTTTCAAGTCTTTGTCTTTCTACTGCATCATTTATAGTATTAAGTAATGCCTCGTTTTGTTTAATTCCTTTTGATATATTTTCTAATAGTAAAGTATTATCAGTTGGCTCAAATATTTGAGTACTTACTGTATTAGGTATATTTGTTATTTTGGCTAACCACCCTATAGAAACATTCTGAGGATATTTTACTATTGTATAAATCTTAGCAAAAGTATCTCCTATTCTCATTCTATTTGATTTATATTCTATTCCAGAAATAGGAGTTAGTATGTTAAGCAATATTTTATTCTCTCTAATTGTTCTTAAATTTGTTTTCTTCAATTTCTAAGCCTCCTTAAGCTACTAAGTTAGGAATGTAATCTTGATAATCTGAATCTTCTTTTGTTGCAACGCTCATATTAGTAAAGCTATTGCATACTTGTATTAAGTACTGGTCATTTAGTATTTCTAGTTTCATTCCGCAATTATCAAATTTTTGCACAATTTCACGTGCTCTTTTTTGTATCTCCTGTTCTGAATTATCACTTAAAACTTCACTTATAATAAGCAGATTCTGTCTTTCTACTGCATCACCTATAAGTGTTAAATTAAGTGTTTCTCTTATGTTTTCTCTTAATAATCTTTTTTGGATACTGTCTGTAGAGTTATTTAATATAGTTCTTAAAAATTCTATTAAACTTCCTACATCAACAGGTCTAGCAATAGATGTCATCTTGAATTCTTTGGTTTCCGTTGATAATTCAGATGTTATATCTTTTATTTTATTTATTAATTCTTTTTTAGAAAATAATTGCATATTAAGAGAATTAATTTTTAATATTGCAATAACTAAATTATCTCTTGTATATATTAAATTATTTTTTATATCTAAAATATTTATTTCTTGTTCTGCTGACGATACAATATTATTTTTATCCTTCTTTTTTAACAAATCAAATAACATTTATTCCCTCCATTTATCAAAGTATTTGTATTTATAAACTTTTTGCATACTAGCAAATTCAATCATATTTTTTATCATATCTAATACAGATAAGTTATTCGTATCTTTTGCTGTTATAATTATCATAGTTGCTGTTCCCAACAACACAATTAATACAGGCACTATCGAATCTTTTGTAATAAAATTAATTATAAATGCTATTACAATCAGAAAAGCTACCACAATTGAGGTAAGAATTAATTCTTTTATTCCAAAGCCACGTATAAACTCAAAACGTGTTTTTACATTACTTGGAATATATAATTTCGTATTTATATTTTTATCTTCCATACTCTCTCCCTATTTATAATAATAATTTAAAACATCATAAATTACATATATGAGCTCTGCAGTTATACCAAATGCAATTGTATTAATTAACTTCTTTTTATACATAGCATTTGACTCTTCTTCATACATCATTTTTATTAAAATAATTATTACTCTCAGTACAACTCCGAGCAGGTATTATAGTTGTTCTAATTATTAAAATTAATATATTTAATAGGTCCATCTATAGCCAAACACCTCACTTTACCTTTGTAATTATGTTTTTTACTTGTCTTGATAATTCTATAGTTTTACTTGTGTTCATAATAACTGCACTTATTCCTCCAGAGTTTCCTGTTAGCATAAATTCCTGTAAGAATGATGGTGTTTTTAGTGCCATCATAACTGTTGCTATTGCATAGAACCAATGTCCTGTAAACACTAAAGCTAAACCTAGTTTGCACAGTATTATTTGAACAATTACAGTTAAAACACTTTTAAACATTTTTTGAGAATAGCTTTGGAATATACCACTATTAGATTCTAATAATCCTACACATGCAATTGGAAAACCTAATCGTAATATTAAAATTTCTACTCCTCTAACTAAAAACTGTACATATAAAATAACAAATAATATTACTGTTATTAATCCTGTAATACTAGAAAATATAGATGTCATACAAAATTCAACAACATATCCCCAATCTGGTAACATATTTTCAAAAGCCAGAGAGTCTAGTAATTGATTTCCAAACATTTCTGCTATATCTATTACTAGATTAAATAAGAATTCAAATGATAATGCTACTACAATTGAACGGACAAAAAACATAATGTATGTACCAATAGGCAATTCCGACTCTCCGTTCTGTCCATAGTACATACATATCAAAACCCTTTTTTAGTGCTTTTAAAATTATTAATCCTATTGAAAAAGATAATATAATAGATTGCAAACCATCTAAAGACAGTTGAACTCCACTTTCATTAGCTTTTAGAATGGTATTTTCTGCATGAAAACATGTGTCCATTAAGTTATTTAGTAATAAATTTATAACACCATTTGCACCTGAAACAATGGAAGATAATAAAGTTTTTAATATATTTTCCAAACTTTTACCTCACTTCCATTATTTATAGTAATTCATAATAACATTAATTAAACCACTTGCGACAATTACACCAACACATGAAATTATTGCAACTTTTATACGATTGTCCCACCTTTTTGCATCCATTTCATCACTTGCTGCTTTTCTTAAAAAGAAATAACCAACTAGTAATACTGTTAAAACTGGTGCTAAAATTAATAACCAGCTTGTTAAATCTGATATTAAAGTTTCAGTTCCTGTAACTATTTTTGAATTTTGCATAGTTGCAAAACAAGTATCTGTGCAACAAAAAAGACTTGTTAAAGCAAGTCCTACTTTTTCTATTCTTTTTATATTTATAAGTTTTTTTAATTTTTTTATCATACATAAATCCTCCATGTTAATTTCATTTCTAAAGTATTTATTAGAAAATAAACTAATTTTCTAATATTCATTCCATATTCCCCATAGTTCAATATTTTTAGGTTCTCTTTGCATTCTTGAATTTTCTCTTAATTCTCTTATTTCTGTATTTTTCTTTTTATCTCCTAACCCCAACATTTTATTAAATTTATATTGTGATAAATCTGGAAGTATTGCAAGATAAGGGTGTGAACCTGTAACCATTACAATGGCTTCTGGTGGTTCAATTCTTAATATTTCTTCTTCTGTTAATAATTGTCTTGATACTAAATTAATTGATTCACTACTACTGCCACTTTGATTTTTAGTATATGAATTAGATTTACTATCTGATGTAGTTGTATAATTCCCCAACTTTTTACTAATATCATTTGCTGTATCAAATGAAGCTGTTTTTAGATAAATCCATAAAAGACAGTTATCTTTTATTAAATCAGCTGTTTCTTTTCCATACACTTTAACCAATTGAGAGAAACCGTTGTAGGAAAAAATGGAAAAAAATATTCCTACTTCTTGCTACAGTCAACATATTACCGTATGCCGTTCTATAGGTGCATAATTTCCAAACTCATCACATAAAAAATCAACTCTAGTCTCTAATGTTCCACCGATGGCTATCAGCATATTCTACTAGCGCATTGTACTGTTGCTTTGTATATAAACTTGCTAATGAGTAATATGTAAGTCTTTCATCTGGCAAAATTATATCTACTAAATATTTGTCTTTTCCAATATCTTGTAAGTCAAAATCACTTTCACAAGTCATATCATATACAGTCTGTGAAGTAAACAACCTTAATGTTGTAAGTGCAGATGTAAAAAAACTTGAACGAGTTTTCTCTGGTGCAATTCGAGCAATACCAAATATATTAATTGCTGGGTGGTCAGGTGATAAATTTTCTATAAAGTAATTTATAGGCATCCTTCCATTATCACTACGACACATTTCTGAAATAAAAGTATAAACATTAGTCAAATTTTGGAATTCTGGGTGTTCCATATTTTCAGCTACTACTGTCATTATAGTACCCGCAATAATACTCATTTCACCATCTTTCCATATTTTTTCCATCTTAGTATCTTCATTTCCTACAAGTGCTTGTGTAATGTCCCAACAATACTCCTCTGCTTTTCGTATATCTCCATTTTTAAATGCTTGAATAACTGGAGATAAAAAATTATATCGTGTAGATTTTAAAGGATTTTTAAAATCTATAGTTATAATTTTATAACCTAAACTTTTAAAATATGGCGATAAATATTGAAACAACTCGCCCTTTGGGTCAGTCAATACTAAGCTATTTTTATTTTTCCCATAATTACTTGCTAATGCATAATTCATTGCACTGGGCAATAGTAGTCTTCTAGTCTTACCTGCTCCTGTACTACCAATAATCAGAGAGTGATAATCTTCTGAAATACACATAATTTTGTTTTCATTTTTCTTTTTATCTAAACCGACTACCAAGCCACCTTTGGAAAAGTTTATTTTTTTTATATTTCCATTTTTAGTAGTCTTTATAGTATTTATAGTAGCTTTCTTTAATAACTCTTTTTTACTACTCCATCTAGCAGTACCATATTGACCATTACCATAAATCTTTGGTGTTTTTATATTTTTTGTTATTGTATTAGTTTCTGTAGATAAATTATTTTTTTTACTACATATAAACATATACAATATAAAAAACTCTGCAAATGCTTGGGTAAAAATAAATAATAGCATATGATTTCTATTTGAAATTATACTTTTAATTATAATTGAAATATCTAAAACAAAATCCACTTTTGATAATTGAAAATGGATTATACTAGCAAATATTATACTAACTGGCATTAGCAATAGTGAAACTATCACAATTATTAATACCTTTTTAAATTTTATATAAACTCCCCCTTTCACATTTCCATTTCCTCTATTTGTTTTTCTTGTGTAATATGTTTTTGTAAATATCTAATCTCTTCAATTTTTAAACTTTTAAAGTCAAGTTCTAATGTATCATTTCCAGCAAAAATAAAAGGACCTCTTAAATAAAGTCCATCTAATTTTTGTGATTTTGAATATTTTAAAATCCCTTTTGGGTCATATATTAAAATCATACCTTTATATATTGTTGTTTCAAAGAATTGTGTCTGCATTAATTCTGATAATGCTTTTAATTCTTTTTTTACTTTTAATATTTTGGGTTCCTGTTCTGGAAAACAATACATTATTCTCATAAAATTATTATCGTGTCCCATTACGCACCTCTTTCAATATAATCACTAAATTTCTGCTTAAAAGCATATTCTTTTTTAGCATATATCGATAAATCTTTATTAAACACATACATTTGTAAAAATTCTCTTTCACTTTCTTCATTTTGAGATAATATACAATATAAATCTTGTAGTATTTGTTCAATACTATAATACATATATTGTTCATCTTTAAAATATCGCAATAATTGATTTCCAAGAATTTTATGAGCCTCTATGTCAGCATGATATAACATTTTTTCTTTATAAATACTTTCATAAAATTCAGTTATCTTTTTCCAAGAATCAATGTAACTATTATAGCTTTTTTTACAATCAAAATTATTTTCAATTAATTTATCTATAAATTCATCAATTTTTTCTTTTACAGTATCTGGCATAAAAGCATAATTTAATCTACCTTCTGTTGGTAGCATTCTCTTTATAGTCCTTAAATCCTCTCTTAATTCTTTTATCAATTGTTTATCTAAATTAATATAGGCAATTTTACTATTACAATAATTCTTATCTATTGCTTTAAATTCTTGTCTTATTTGCTCATTTCTCAAATCTTTTTTTGCTTGATTTTTATTATTCATAATTCCAATATAATAATCTTTGTAGATATTTCTTTTTAATGCATTTCTAATTTTATGTTGTGTACTTACTTTTATAAAAGGATCTTTTATTTTTTGCTCTCTGTCCCAAAGAACATAGTGCAAGTGTGGATTTCCCTTTTTGTAGTGTACTGTAGCAATCCACTCAAGATTTACAAATGATATACCTAAATTTTTTGATATATCAGAAACACTATCTATAAACATTGTTTCCCAACTTTCTCTATCTGTTAATCCTTGTTCTATAGCATCTTGCTCTGATAAAGATACTATTCCACGATACATATTTGTTTTATTTTTAGATTTCTTATATATGTAGTTTGCAATTTCAGTATTGTTTGTATTTTCAATATCTTCAAAATCATATATTGTTCCAAATAATGTATTTCCATATTCATTTTTTAGGCAATGTGTTCTATTCGATATATAAAAAATATGCTTGTAATTTTTTATAGCAGTATCTTTTTTATTTGGCGAAGGACATCTGACTTTTGAAAAAACGTCAAATGCCAATTATTTTGCACCTCCTTTTAGCACATAAAAAAAACACCTACATATGTAAGTGCCTTTATATTTATAATTTTATTTATCTAATACCCACTTTAAAATATCTCTTTCTAGCTTATCAATATAAATTCCTTCAATCCACCATTTATTAGAACATCTTCCATAAGGGTATTTATTATATATCTCTTCTCTTTTTTGTAATTCTTCTTTTGCTTGTTCTTCTGTTATTATAATTGCTTTTTTTACTTCATCTGTTAATTCAAACATATCTTTTTCTATGTCAAAATCAAATCCTATCTTTTCAGCATAATCTAATATATTCCAATCAAGTAAATCATCCAGAAAATCAACCCAATGTCCAAAAATAATCCTATCCTCCTGTGTGTTTTTATCATTTTTATCTAAACTATCGTACTTTTGATTATATTCTTCTTGTTTTTTCTCCATTTCAGTATATGTTCTCATAGGCAATACCTCCTAATAAATCAACTATACATATTTTACCATAAATTTGAGTACTTTTCAATTAGCTCTATTTCTATTTTTTAAATATTCTATAGCATATCTATCAGCTTTTTCCTTTATTTCTCTAATATCTATAAGATTATTTTTCTCTTTTAACAGTTCTACACATAAATAATTTGTATTTTGAGAAGATAATATATCTTTAATAATTAGACTTACAATTCTTTCAATGTCTTTTTTTAAGCTTACTTCTATTTGCTTTGAGATAACTTTACATATAAAGTCTAAGTCATCTCTTGTAGTTTTTACTGTTAAACCTTCTGCAACAAATTTTCTAATTATTTCAGACTTATTTGAGTTACTTTTAGCTGACAATTTATCTAACGCGTCATTACTTTGTATATCAATAAAGAATGATATTCTTTTATATCTTTTACTTTTTTCCTCCAAATCCCCACTAAACCTCCTTGTATTTACTAGACCACTGTAGTGCAAGAATAGGTGTATTACATCCACCCCCAAACTGCTTGAGGGCAAAACCCTCAACAAGTATTACTTTTTAAAATTTGTATTACAAATGTATGCCTAAATTTCAGCAGAATTAAAATAACTTTCTAGCAATTTTTCAATTAATTCAGTAAATTCATCATCATTTTTAAATTTGTCTTTATATTTTTTTACTATATTTTGTTTTACTTTTCCTGTGAATTTAGGTTTTTGCTTTGCAGTCTTTTTATTTAATACATCTAAAATATAATCTTCTGTCAATTTATCTTTTTTATTTTTTAATATTTCACATTGTTTAACTGAAATCTTCAATGTAGGGTTATCATTTAAAATTGATATTATAGTTTCTTGGTCTTTTGGTTTTAAATAAGATAACTCTACACCTGCTAAAAACGGTATTAAATCTTTATCTACACATCTTAAAATGTCTGGTATTAATTCTTTTAATCTTAAGTATCTAGCAATTTGTCTGCCTGAAATATTTTCCTTCTCAGCAATTTTTTCTCTTGTTTTATTACTCTCCGTTGAGTTTGCTTCATTGTGGACAGTCTGTCCACCTTTAAGATTTTTTAATATTTCCATTTTCATTGAATATGCTTTCATTAATTCACTAGGCAATAATTTATCACGTCTATTAATATTTGTATCTATCATTATAAGTTTTGCAGTATCATCATCTACATTTTTTATAGTTACTGGTACTGTTTGCATTTTTAATGTTTTACATGCTCTAACTCTATTATGTCCTGCTATTATTTCATATTTATCATCTATACTTTTTCTTACTATAATTGGATCAAGTACACCATTTTGAGAAATACTTTCTACTAATTCCTCAAATTTATTTTCTGATATTTCATTAAATATATGTTCTTTAAATTCAATTAAATTATCTATATTTATATTTAATATTTTTTCA
Source organism: Clostridia bacterium (assembly GCA_017621295.1). The sequence goes on from JAGATI010000052.1 coordinate 10,246, forward strand.
AATTTATCTATATCTTTATCTACAATTTCTTGTGTCTTTTCTTCAATAACAGATTTATTTTCTGTTATTTTATTTCCACCAAAAACTGCCTGTAGATTTGGAATTTTTACATCTGACAAGATTTTTCCTCCTATTCCATTTCAAAACTATCTTCATTTTGAAACTCATTTATTTTTTCTCGAGATAACTTATTTTCAACTATTGAAATTACCTTATTGTCTTCACTCAAAATGTAACAATAAGGTATATCTTTTTTATTTTTTAATTCTCTTAATGATAATTCTAAAAAGTCTATATCATATTCTTTTAAATTATCTTTTCTAAAATATATTAAGTCATGTAATTTTTCCAATATGGTAGGCTTATTAATTATATTTACATCATCAACTTCTGAACTATTATTGACAATACACTCTGTTAAGTACCATTCTTCCATAAGAACCTTTAGTTTTTCTAAACCATTTTTACTAATTAGCATTTTTATATTTTTCATTAGACACTCTCCATTTCTTGTTCATTATCTTCTATTGTATGGCTTTCATTTAATTGTTTATTATAATTTTTCTTTTTATTAAATTTATCTACATACTCTATAACTTGTGGCGTAAAAGTTTTCTCAAAATCTTCTTTACTCATTGTAAAATTTTTAGTATGTAACTCAGAATCTGTTTCCTTAAACTCGAAACCTGCATTATATAAATCTTTCTTTTGGTTCATTTTTGCACCATAAACTTTATATGTATCATTTGATAGATATAATGATATTTTTCCATTTACAATGCTTTGTGCTATAGCATCTTTGCTATTTTGTTTTGACTGTTCTATTACTTGATTAATTTTCATTCTAACAGGAGTATCATTTTCCAAAAATTTATTTAAATCCGCTTTAGTAATTATTACACCATCATATTGTTCTTTAAAAGCAATTCCTATTTTTTTTAATGCTGCTCTATTTTCGAAAGTGTCTCCATATACCCTATAAACATCTTTAAATGGATATAGTC
>JAGATI010000053.1 GCA_017621295.1 Clostridia bacterium
TGTAATATTTCTTTAAAGATTTTCTTGCCATTACTGAAAAATATTTAAGAATATTACTAGTTTGTTTAATAAATTATAACAAACTCATAAATTATTAACAAGTACATTTTTAGATTTATCAGTTATATTTAGAAAAGGTCTCTCAACTCCTATCTTTTCATTTCTCTTAATCTCTCTTTCTCATCCTCACTTATCCTATAAGATTCAATCATTTTTTGAATTGCTTTATTATATGTAAAATCATCTAATTTATTATTCTCCAAATACTTTATTGTTTCTTCCTTATATTTTACATATGCCACTTGCAAAGTCCATGCAATAGCCATTTTGACATAATAATCTTCTTTTTTTACCTTATCAAGAATTCTGAAAACTTCATCTATATATTCATCTGTTAAATAATAGTCTAAAATAATTATAATCGCAAATCTTAATTCAAATTCTTTACTTGAGTTAACATATGTCTTAATAAATTCCCACATTTCATTTTTATTTTTTTGTACAAATTTGAATGTAGAACATGAGCAATCACATACTGCCCAATTATCAATTTTAGGAACAAATGTAGTTAATAATCTAAACCTTTCTTCCAGCTCCATTTTAGCATATCCTATTACAAACCCCTCTAGCATCGTTTCTTCATAGTATTCATTTTTATTTTCATCTAAAAACTTTCTCCAATCTTCTTTTGAAATTTCTTTTGCTAGTTTTCTTAATTCTGGAATTCTTACTCCTATTATATTATCATTATTGGGACATAATCCACTATGAAACTCTTTATATTTTTTATCTTGTAATTCAAATAATACTTTCCTTATTTCTTCCAATTTAGATTCACCTTTCTTTTTGATTTTGACCCAAATGCTCCGTCCCTCTTGGGTCACACTTTTATCTTAAATAGCTTTTTAAAAATCAAACTTAATACTATGAAAACTCCAAAAGCAATCATACATAAAACTAATATTAATGGTATTACATCATATGTAATTGTTATTGAAAACCAATCCTTAAATATTGTTATTCCTATCCCAAATATAACAATCATCAGGATAAACAATGCAGTTCTAATTCCCTGTGATGCATATGTTTTCCCAGTTTGATTATTTTTTACCTTAAATATATCAAGTGGTTTACATAAATTTGATAAAAGCATTAATCCAGTAAGTCCTGTTAATATAACGCAAATACTAGAATATACTTCTGCTTGAATGTCTAATTTATAACTTATTATTGCAGTTATAATAATATTAATAACTACTGTTAAAGCTGTTCCGAATCGCCTTTGAAACTACATTTTTTAAAAAGTTTCCTTTTATTCTTTCTTTATTTGGCTCTAATGCTAAAACAAATGATGGTATTCCTATTGCAACCATGCTTATTAATGTTAATTGAATTGGCATAAATGGATATGGCATGTTAGCTACTAAGAAAATTAATGCTAAAATACTTGCATATATTGTTTTTACTAAAAATAAGCTAGCTGATCTTTCTATATTATTAATTGTTCGTCTTCCTTCTAGAACAATTTTAGGCATAGATGCAAAATTAGAATCTAGAAGTACTAGCTGAGAAACACTTCTTACTGCATCACTTCCGGCTTGCCATAGCTATACTACAATCCGCTTCTTTTAATGCTAAAACATCATTTACTCCATCTCCTGTCATTGCAACTGTATGTCCAGCTTCTTTTAAAGCCATTACTAATTCTTTTTTCTGGACTGGAGTTACTCTTCCAAAAATAGTATAGTTACTTATTGCTTCTTTTAATTGTTCTTCAGTTTCAACTGTTTGCATATCAATATATTTTTCACTATTTTCTATACCTGCTCTTTTAGCTATTTTAGAAACAGTTATAGGATTATCTCCAGATATAATTTTTATATCTACACCTTGATTTTTAAAATACTTTAAAGTTTCATTTGCTTCTTTTCTAATAATATCAGATATTAATATCAATCCTAAAAGTTTAATATTATTAGGAAGTTCCTTTTCATCAAAATTTTCTTTTGAATGTGCGATAACTATTACTCTATAGTCATTTGAATATTTTTCTATTATATCTTTATAATTTTTATAACTTTCCTTTAGTACAAACTCTGGTGCTCCTATTATAAAACTCCCTTTATCTTTAAAACATATTCCTGACCATTTTTTTTGTGATGAAAATGGTATTTTTGCAGTAGGCTCCCATTTTTTATTTCCATTATATCTGTTTCTTATCGCCTCTATTGTAGAATTATTATCTTCTGATGCTATAGAAATCTGCTCTAAAATTTCTTCTAAATTACCCTTAGATTCAGAAATTTCAATAACATCATTTACTTCCATTTTTCCTTCTGTTATTGTACCTGTTTTATCTAAACACAAAGTATCTACCCTTGCTAGTGTTTCTATACAATAAAGTTCTTGTACTAAGACTTTTCTTTTAGATAACCTAATTACACTAACTGCTAAAACTGTACTTGTTAATAATATTAATCCCTCTGGAATCATACCTATAATTGCTGCAACTGTATTAACAACTGCATTTTTTAAACAATTCCCCTCTAAATCAAATTGATTTAAAAATAGTAATATTCCGCACAGGAACAATAGCTATAGATATAAATTTAATAATTTTATTCAATGAATTCATAATTTCTGAATTTATTTTTTTAACATATTTTGCACCACTCGAAATTTTTGATGTATAATTTTCATCTCCTATATGTATAACTTCAGCCTTACATCTTCCACTAACAACAAAACTTCCAGATAATAGAGTGTCTCCTTGTTTTTTATATATTATATCAGATTCACCAGTAATAAATGATTCATTAACTTCTACTTCTCCTTCTAATATTACAGAATCTGTTACAATTTGATTTCCTGCTTCTAATACTAGTAAATCATCTAGAACAATTTCATTAATTCCTATCTGATTTATTTTACCATCTCTTATACAATTAACTTTAGCTTGTGCAAGTACTGATAATTTATCTACTGCTCTTTTTGAATTAATCTCTTGAATAATACTAATTGCTGTATTACAAAATATTATTATAAGAAATAATAGATTTTTATATGAACCAACTAAAAATACTGCTATACCCAATAATATATTAATTAAATTAAATAATGTAAATACATTATCTCTTATAATTGTCTTTATACTTTTAGTAGGAATTGATGTATCGAAATTTACTTGTCCTTTATTTATTCTTTCTTCTACTTCCTCATTTGTTAAACCTGTATTTAATTTTTCTTTTTTTATTACTTCTTCCATTTATTTTTTCCTCTTTTTTATATATTTTTCATTTTACATCCTTTACATTTATTATATAGTTTTTTTACTTTTGCATAATTTGGCTATATATTTACTTCTTCTAATAAAAAATCTATTATATTTTTATGAATAATTCCATTTTGACTGTAATTGATTTTATCCATTGAGAGAACATATTTAGGATAATTATCATCAACAGATTTATATGCTCCAAATTCTCTTTGCATAACCTCATCACTTGATAAATAATCTGTTACTTGTATATATTTTCTTTCTCCGAAGTCGTCGATTACAAAATCAATTTCTCCTTTATCTGTTTTTCCTATATACACATCATATCCTCTTGCAATTAATTCATTATATACAATATTTTCTAATCTTCCTCCTACTTTTTTCTCAATTGGAGATTTTTTTAACTGCAATAGTCCTAAATCTGTTAAATAATATTTTTCTAGTGTTGCCATAACATTTTTTCCTCTAATATCATATCTATTTACCTTATTTACAATTAAAGAATTTGTTATATATTCTACATAATTCAATATTGTATCTGGTGTTGTTTGTATCTTTTCATTTTTTAAATATGATGTAATTGAATTAGAAGATATTATTCCACCAATATTTTCCATAATAAATTGAACTACTCTATTTAATAAGTTTATATCTTTAACTTTGTTTCTTTCTACAATGTCTTTTAATATTGCACTATTATATAAATCTCTTAAATATAATTTTCTTTCTTCTACACTATTTGTATTAAAAATTTGTGGCATACCTCCCCATTCTAGATATTCTAAAAATGATTTATCTATATCAATTTCTTCTTTTTTATCTTTTTTTAATTCTAAATATTCTTTAAATGTAAATGGCATCATTTTTATACTTATATATCTTCCTGCTAAATGTGTCGCAAGTTCTCCTGATAATAATTTACTATTTGAACCAGTTATAAATATGCTAACATTTAGAGTTGCTCTAAAAGAATTAATTACCTTTTCAAATTCATTAACATTTTGAATTTCATCAAAAA
>JAGATI010000054.1 GCA_017621295.1 Clostridia bacterium
GTTAATTTTTTGAAAAAGCAAGGAGTACAAGTTAAAGAGGAAAGAGGAAATAGAATATTTCCAGTATCTGATAAATCTAAAGATGTACTAGATGCATTTATTAGAAGAATGAAAGAATTAAATATTGATATTAGAACAAATAGTAAAGTATTTAAAATAGATGTTAAAAATGGAAAAGTAAAAGGTGTAAGATATGTAAATGAAAAAGGAAATGATATAGTAGAAGATGCAGAAAAAGTTATTTTAGCAACAGGAGGAAAGAGTTATCAAAGTACAGGTTCAACAGGTGATGGATATAACTTAGCGAAAAGTATAGGGCATAATATAACAAAAATAAAACCATCATTAGTACCTATAGTTGTTACAGATAAAAAAAGCGAGACAGAAGATATTTTAAAACAAAGTAGTATTATAGATTCATTAAGTTTATGTAAAAAATTACAGGGTTTAACACTAAGAAATGTTTCGATTAAAATTAAAGATGTAAAAAATAATAAAGTAATTTATGAAGATTTTGGTGAAATGATTTTCACTCATTTTGGAGTTTCAGGTCCAATAATATTAAGTGGTTCAGCACATTTGTTAAGATATAAGAATATTGAAGAATTGTTAAAAGAAGGAAATATAAAGTTAATTATAGATTTAAAACCTGCTTTATCTATAGAAAAGCTTGAATTAAGATTAATGAGAGATTTTAAAGAACAAAGAAATAAAATATTTAGAAATTCTCTAGATGATTTATTGCCAAAGAAATTAATAGAGCCAATAGTAGAAATTAGTAATATTTATCCTAATAAAAAGGTAAATGAGATTACAAAAGAAGAAAGAAAGACTATTATTAATATATTAAAAGGTATGACACTAACACTTAAGGAGTTTAGAAATATAGATGATGCTATAATTACAGCAGGAGGAGTCGATATAAAGGAAATAAATCCTAAGACAATGGAATCAAAGAAAATAAATGGATTATTTTTTGCAGGTGAAATTATAGATGTTGATGCTTATACTGGAGGTTTTAATCTTCAAATTGCATATAGTACAGGATATACAGCAGGAATGTAAATATAATAAACAACTGTAAAATAAATGTTAAATAAAATCTATTTTAACTATAAGAAAAAAGTAAAAGAGGTTTTTACCATGTTTAAAACAATTAAAGAAGAGAATGTACAAGCTGAGATTGTAGAAAAAAAGTCTAAGTTTATTGCTAATGTTTTCTATATAGAAACAAGTAAGGAAGCAGAAGAAATAATAAATAAAATTAATAAAAAATACTATGATGCAAGACATAATTGTTATGCATATTCTGTACAAAATCCAAATGAAAATATAAAAAGATTTAGTGATGATGGAGAACCAAGTGGAACAGCAGGAGCTCCAATGTTAAATATTATAGAAAAGAATAATATAAGTAACATATTAGTTATTGTAACTAGGTATTTTGGAGGAATTCTACTTGGTACAGGAGGACTTGTTAGAGCGTATTCAGAAGCAACTATTAAGGCTTTAGAAAAAGTAACATATGTAAAAGAAGAATGTGGAATGGAGTTATCTATAACAATAAATTATAGTGACTTTGAAAATTTGAAATATTTTTGTAAAAAGAACAATATTTATATCATAAATACCCAGTATGAAAATTTCGTAGAATGTATAATAGAAGTTAATAACGAAGAAAAGGATAGGTTAATAGCTGATAATGATAAAAATAATTTTAAAATATTAAATTATAAAGTTATAAAAGAAAAAAACATCAGAAAAAATATTGAAAATTAAACGAAAAAACGGAAAATTAGAAAAAATTTCCAGAAAAGTATTGCAAATTTCTGGAAAACGGTTTATAATTTTAATTGTAAAATATTTACAAATTTATTAACAGGGGGAATTTAGTGTGAAAGAGAAGATTACGGTTTTAATTGCTGATGATAATAATGAGTTTTCTATGACTTTAGCAAGTTACTTAGAAAAAGATGACCAAATGGAAGTAATAGGTATGGCGAAAAATGGAAACGAGGCTTTTGATATGATAGTAAGCACAAGACCAGATATAGTACTTTTAGATGTTATAATGCCACATTTAGACGGATTAGGAGTGCTAGAAAAATTAAATGCTATACATATGGAAAAATTTCCACTTTGCATTATGCTTTCAGCAGTAGGACAAGATAAGATTACTCAAAGAGCTATTAATTTAGGTGCTCAATATTATGTTGTAAAACCAATAGATATTGAGTTATTAATAAAAAGAGTAAAAGACCTAAAATATTTCCAACCATCACAAAATAAAGCAAACTTTTTAAGTAGAGAAATAAAAGCTCAATATATAGAAATAGATTCAGAAAATAAAAAATCAGAAGAAAATTTAGAAGCATTGGTAACAAATATTATTCATGAAGTAGGAGTTCCAGCACATATAAAAGGATATCAATATTTAAGAGAAGCTATCATGATGGTAGTAAATGATATTGATGTAATTAATCAAATTACAAAACAATTATACCCAGATATAGCTGTAAAATATAAAACTACCCCATCAAGAGTTGAACGTGCTATTCGTCATGCAATAGAAGTAGCATGGGGAAGAGGACAAACAGATACAGTCGAAAATATATTTGGTTACACAGTATCTGCAAGTAAAGGCAAGCCTACAAATTCAGAATTTATAGCTATGATTGCTGACAAATTAAGATTAGAATTAAAGAGTGCATAATATTTGTAGAAGTTAATTGTAAATTAAAGATTATAAAATATTTATGAAATTAATTGAGAATTAAAAAGCATATAGCATTTATGGAGTTAATTATTAATAGGTAGAAATTACATAGATTTGATTTATTAAAACCTTATTATATTTATTAGAAATAATAGATATATGAGGTTTTTTTGTTACAGGCTACTACTCTACTGTCTTAAGTATTTAGGATGAATGATAACTTTTAATTGTTATGGTGTTTTAAATAATAGTATTGACAAATATAAGAAAATAAAATATACTAATATACTATAATGGTATACAAGAGGAGGCGGAAATGAAAGAAGAACAAATTATAGAAGCTGCAAGAGAGTTATTTACAACATATGGATATAAAAGAGTATCTATGGATGAAATTGCAAAACAAGCAAATGTAACTAAAAAAACTGTATATTCATACTTCAAAAGTAAAGAAGATTTACTAAAATATTTTATTAATGATGAAATAAAAAAGATGAAAAAGATTGTAGAAGATACAGAAAATACAGACTTACCATATTTTACAAATGTTCACAACGTAATAATTAGTCTAATAGAGTATAAAAATGAAAGTAAATTTTTAAAAAGTATAGTAAGAGAGTCTGAGATTTTTGGAAATAGTATAATAATAGAAAATTTAAAACAAATCGATCATGAGATTAGAAAATATATTAGTAAACGTTTGCAAGAAGCAATAGAAAAAAAATATATAGAAGTAGATGATGTTGAAATTACAGCTTTCTTAATTTATAAAATGTATATTGCGCTAATGTTTGAATGGTCAGATACAAAGATTGATAAACAAAAGATAGCAGATAATATTATTAAAATTTTAAGAAATGGATTAGAAAGAAAGGATGTTTAAACATGAATAAAAACAAATTTATGAAAACAATTATATTTATTGTTATTTTATTAATACCTGTAATTTATAGTTTTTTCTATTTAAAATCTTATTGGGACCCATATGGCAATTTGCAGGATTTACAAGTGGCGATTGTAAATTTAGATAAGGGAGAAGATGAACAAAATCAAGGTGAAGAACTTATAAAGTCATTAATAGATTCAGGAACTATAAAGATATGTGATGTAGATAGTAATGAAGCGCAAATTGGATTGGTAAACGGAAAATATTATGCAAAAATTGTAATTCCAGAAGATTTTACTAAATCTTTAAATAATGCACAAAATGCAGATAGGGAAAAAACAGTAATAACATATGCTCCAAATAAAAAATCAAACTATTTAGCTTATCAAATAATTAATAATGTAGTTACAAAAACAGAATTGAGTCTGCAAGCAAAAGTTTCTGAAAAGGTAGTAGCATCTTTAAAAGAAAAATTAGAAGAAGTACCTACTAAAATGGAAGAAATAAATGATGGTGTAGGAAAAGTTCAAGAAGGAACAAATACTTTAAATGTTGGATTAAAGACTCTAGAAGAAGGAACAAATACTTTAAAAACAAATTATGAAAAGTTTGATAATGGTGTTTTAAATGCTTATCAAGGAAGTAAAACATTACAAAATGGTGTAAATGCTGTGAAATCAGGAACTAAAGATTTATCTAGTGGCGCAGATACTGTAAGTATGGCAGTAAGTCAGATACAAGAAGGCTTACAAGAGCTTTCTTCCAAAACAGAAAATGGAATACAATCTATAGATGATGGTGTTTCTAAATTAGTATCTGGAAGTGAAAGTTTAGACGAAAATTTAAATAATTATATTAATGGAGTAGATACATTAAATAAAAATACTGAAAGCATATTAGATGGAATAATTCGGAATGGGTAAAAATTCTCCAGAATTATTACAAAATGAAAATTTCAATAAAATTTATGGTGCAGCAGTGGGAATAAAACAAAGTGGAAGTTATGAAAAAATTACAAATTCAGGAACAGGATTAAAGCAAGGTTCTGGAAATTTGAAGAATGGAATGACTAGTTTAAAATCTAGTATGTCTAGTGTAGAACAAATAGCTACAGGGATTAAAAAGTTAAATAGTGGAGCTATTAAATTAAATGTGGGAACCAAAAGCTTAAAATCAGGAATAAATACATTAGATGAAGGTGTAGGAAAAGTTCAAGAAGGAACAAATACTTTAAGTACAGGGCTAAAAACATTAGATTCTAGTTCAAAAGAAGTTAAACAAGGTATTTCAAAATTAGCAGATGGAAGCAAACAAGCATATGATGGAGGTATTACTTTAAATGAAGGGGTAAATACATTAAAAAGTGAAATTACAAAAGGAATTGAAAATACTAAACAAGAATTAACAAAATTAAATGGTTTAGATACTTATACACAAGATCCTATTGAAATTAAAGAAGAAAGTTATGGAGAAGTAGATAAATATGGTGTATCTTTTACTCCACTATTTCTATCAATTGGATTATGGGTAGGAGCACTTATGTCTTATGTTGTTTTATATTATGATCAAGAAAAAAGATATAAGTTACTTGGAAAATATGCAGATAATAAAATATTACAGATTGTACTATACATAGGAATAGCTATTATACAAGGACTTCTTACAGGTGCTGTGTTAAAATTAGGATTAGGATTTGAAGTACAAAATACTTTATTATATTATTCATCATGTATAATTATTGCTGTAGCATTTATGAGTGTAATTCAATTTTTAATTATGAATTTTGGTGATGTTGGTAAATTTATAGCTTTAATTGTTTTAGTGTTGCAATTAGCGGCTTCAGGAGGAACTTTCCCAGTAGAAACAATTAATAAAGGATTCCAAAGCTTTACAAATTTCTTACCAATGACATATGCAATTAAATTATTAAAAGAGTCATTAGTAATAATGGATAGTGGGTTTGCTGGTAGAAATATATTAATGTTAGGTATATTTACAATTGTTTCATTAATTATTACAATTATAGTAACAATAATAAAACAAAATAAATTAAAAAAACAGGAAGATAGTAATAAGGCATAAGAGATAATTTTAAACAAGAGGATATAAAAAGCAGAGACTTTTTGTATTCTCTGCTTTTTATATCCAATTTTAAAATTAAGGCTGACCAGTAACATAATCTGTAACAGTAAAAATAATAATTTTAATAAAAAAGTAGACATTAAAGTAGAAAAATGTTAAAATATAATATAGTATAAAAAAGGAGGAGATGTTTTTATGATTTGTAATAAATGCTATTATAATAATGATGAAAATTCTATGTTTTGTGTAAAATGCGGTGAAAAATTAGAAGAAAAAAATAAAGTACAAACACAAAATTCACAAGTGCAAAATATTAATACTGCAAACTATAACAATAATGCAAATGTTAATAATATGGGCAATGTACCTACATATAATATGGCAAATGCTATTGTAGCTTTAGTAGTTTCGTTATGTTGTTGTTCTAATATAATAGGTATTGTTTTTGCAATATTATCAATAGTAGAAGGTTCTAAAGTAAGTCAATTTGTAAGATTTGGAGATATGGCATCTGCAAATGCAAGTTTAACTCAAGCTAAAAAATGGGTTAAATATGCATGGATTTCACTTGCAATATGGGCAGGTGTAATTATTATATTTTATATTGTATACTTTGTATTTATTTTTGGTATGGTTGCTGTAACAGAAATGTAGGTAAAAAATGAACTTAGATAAAAAGAAAAAGATAAGTATATATATAGTTACAATCTTATTATTTATTGCAATAATAGGAATAGTCTTGGTTAAAGTATATAATCCAGAGGAAGAAAGTTTTTTTATTCCATGTATGTTATACAAATTAACAGGAATTAAATGTCCTGGTTGTGGAATGACAAGAAGCATGCACTATTTAGTAAATGGAGATATTAAACAAGCAATATGGTATAATTTAATGTTAATACCAATAATAATATTAGTAATATATGCATTGTATCGTTATATGAGATATTTATTAAATAATGAAGAAATAATTAATAAAATATTAGAAAATTTACTAAAAGTTTTCTTAGTTGCTATATTATTTTTTGGAATAGCAAGAAATTTAACAACATTATTTTATTAGATATATCAAAAGTTGATCATAGAAAATGGTCAACTTTTTTAATACAATTTCCACAATTTCCGCAATTACTGTTTTTAGGTTTCTCTCCAAAATATTCTAATAAGTATGAACGTAAACATTTTTTTGTAGTACAATAATTTATCATAGAATCTAATCTTTGATAATCTAGCTTATAAGATTTATTTTTTGAACCTCTTTCGATTAAAAATTTATTGGTAAATATATCATTATTACTAAATAAAAGTATACATTTTGCTGGATTTTGGTCTCTTCCAGCTCGCCCTGCTTCTTGATAATAGCTTTCTATATTTTTAGGCATATTATAATGTATAACATATCTAATAGCCTGCTTATCAATTCCCATTCCAAATGCATTTGTAGCAATCATAATTTTACATTTATTATATAGAAATAAGTTTTGATATGAAGCTCTTTCAAATGATGTAAGACCAGCATGATATTTACTACAAAAATAACCTTTTAAAGAAAGATAATCATATAAAAAGTCTACGTTTTTTCTTGAATTACAATAAATTATACCAGAATTAAAGTGATTTTTTTCTAAAAAGTTTAATATAAATTCTGTTTTACTAATAGGAGATTCTATAAAGAAGGATAAATTTTCTCGATTGAAAGTAGTTTTTAAAATAAATGGATTTTTTAAAGCTAATATATTAATAATATCTTTTTGTACTAAGTTAGTGGCTGTTGCAGTAAATGCAGCAATAACAGGTCTGTTTGATAATGAAGAGACAAAATTACATATATCTAAATAACTTTTTCTAAAGTCATGTCCCCATTCAGATACACAATGCGCTTCATCAATTGCAATTAATGATATAGAAGTTTTTTTAATAATTTCTAAAAAATTTTTATTATGTAGTCTTTCTGGTGCTATATATATTATTTTGTATTTATTTAATTGTATATTTCTCAAAACTTGTTTATATGCACTATTATGCATAGTGCTATTAATATAAATGGCTGGAATATTTTTTTTATTTAATTTATCAACTTGATCTTTCATTAGTGAAATTAATGGAGATATAACTATTGTTAAATTATTAAAAATAAGAGCAGGAATCTGATAGCAAATAGACTTTCCAGCTCCAGTTGGGAGAATTGCGAGGCAATCTTGTTTATTTAGAAGATTACATATAATTTCTGATTGACCTTTTCTGAAAGATGTATATCCAAAGTATTGTTTTAAAAATATTAATGTTTTATCCATTTTGGGAACTCCTTTTTGATATAAAATAAATGTGAATTAATTTTTTTAGAAAATAAAATGTAGAATATAAAATTTATAAATTATATGAATAATAGCAGAAGGGAGATTACATTGTCAAGTAATTTTAGAAGATTGTATAAAACAATTATATTTTAAAATATTTCATTTAGTAAAAAAGTATGTTATAATTAATTATGTAAAATTAAGAGGGTGAAGTTTTAAATGAAAAATACTATAGTATTTAAAGATAAAGTAATTGAGTATGAAGTAATAAAAGCTAAAATAAAAAATTTATATATACATATAAAAGAAGGAAAAGTTATTGTTAAAGCACCAGCTAGAGCAAAATATAAAGATATAGAAAGAGCTGTAGAAGAAAAGAAAAAATGGATTTATGAGAAATTGGAAAATATGCATATAGATAAGTATAAGCAGGGAAGTAAGGTTTTTTTATTAGGTAGAGCATATCTTTTAAAAATAAAGTTTATGAAACAGAATGAATCTAATATCTATATTGAAAATGGAAACATGATAGTAGAAATACCTAAAAAAAATAAAAGACAATATGAAAAAGAAATAGAAGAACTTTTAGATGATGTATATATGAAGGTTGCAGAAAAAGAAGTTGATATGGCAATGCAAATAGTAACAAGAATTGTTGGCATTAAGCCTAATAAATATCGTATAAAAAAACTAAAGACTGCATGGGGAACTTGTACTTCTAATAAGAATATTACTATAAATTCTACTTTAATGAAATATGATAGAACAGTAATTCAATATGTAGTTTTACATGAAATATGTCATCTAAAATATATGAATCATTCAAAAGAGTTTTGGAATATGGTTGAACAATATATGGAAAATTATAAAGATATTAGAAGAAAACTAAAGGAATAAAATTGTAATAAATAGCATTTATTAATGTTATAGAAGTTAATATAAAAACTAAAATTGAATTTGAAGATTAATTGTAAAAAGAAAAAAGTGAGTTCAAATACTGAAGTGAACCCACTTTTTTGATTGTACTTTTTGGTAATCATATTATATTATTTTATAAACTATTTTATTAATTAGGTAAACACATTCCAAATTAAATTTGTACACATGCAAATAATAACTCCACATATTGTTGGTAGTGCAAATGCAATTAAGCTCCATTTCAATTTACCAGTTTCTTTTTTTATTGTCATTAGTGTTGTACTACAAGGAAAATGTAATAAAGTGAAAATCATTACATTAATTGCAGTAATTAATGTCCAGCCATTTTGTAACAAAATCTGACCTATAGCAAAATTATCTTCTAAGTCTACTAAAGTACCAGTTTGCATATAACTCATAAGAATTATTGGAAGTACAATTTCATTAGCAGGAAGCCCTAAAATAAATGCTGTTAATATATAACCATCTAATCCCATTAATTTTGCAAAAGGGTCAAAGAATGTTGCAACATATGTTAAAATACTAATATCATTAAAATGGATATTGGCAAATAACCAGATTATAATACCAGCAGGTATTGCAACACTAACTGCTCTTCCTAAAACAAATAGAGTTCTATCAAAAATAGAGCGTATAAAGACCTTTCCTACTTGTGGTTTTCTATAAGGGGGAAGTTCTAATACAAATGAAGAGGGTACACCTTTTAATATTGTTTTAGATAAAATTTTAGATATAAATAGTGTCATTATAATTCCAAATACTACAATAGCTAAAACTGTTAATGTCGATAGAAAAGAAGCACTAAATCCAGATGCTAAACTGCTAATAAATATCATAGATATTGTTATTAAAAATGGAAATCTACCATTACAAGGTACAAAACTATTAGTTAAAATTGCAATTAGTTTTTCACGTGGCGAGTCAATAATTCTGCATCCAATAACACCAGCAGCATTACAACCAAATCCGCATACACATTGTAAGAGCTTGTTTTCCGAGAGCTACATGCTTTTCTAAAATATTTATCTAGATTAAATGCTATACGTGGCAAATATCCTAAATCTTCCATAATAGTAAATAATGGGAAAAAGATCATCATTGGAGGTAACATAACTGCTACAACCCATGTTAAAGTAGAATATATCCCATCAATTAAAATACTTGTTAAACATTCTGGAAACGAAAGAAAATTAAATAATATAGTAATTTTCTCCTGTAAAAAGCCAAAAAAGTTAGAAAGTAACATAGAAGGATAGTTTGCACCTGTAATTGTAATCCAAAATATGGTAGCTAAAAATAATAGCATAATAGGTAATCCAAACTTTTTTGAAGTTAGAATTTTATCTATTTTTCTATCTTTTTGATTATATCTACAACTTTCATATGTACAAATATCAGTACAGATATTTTCAGATGTAAATAATATAGTAGACACAATTTTATCTTTAAATTTGTCGTTTTCTAAATTAGAAGTTGCTAATAAAGTTCTACAATATGATAATTCTTTAGTTAAATTTTTATTGTTTTTTAGGGTATTATAAAATATATTGGTATCTATAGAATTTATTATTTTTTCATCATTATCTAGAAGTTTTAAGGCAATCCATCTTGATAAGTATTTTTGTTTATCTGGAATTAACTTTTCGATTTGGGCTTGTAACTTTAATATTGAATTTTCTATTATATTTGGATATGTAACAAGTTTTGGTTTACAAACTAAAGTTCCTTCACATACTTCTTTAACTTTTTTCATTAAATTATTTAATGTATTCTTTTTTCTTGCAATAGTACCAACAACTGGTACACCCAAATGTTTCTCTAATAGTTTTAAATCTATATTAATTCCTTTTTTTTCAGCTTCATCTAGTAAATTAACACATACTACTAATTTATTTGTAATTTCCATAGTCTGATAAACTAAATTTAAGTTTCTTTCCAAACATGTTGCATCTACAACAATAATGCTAGCATCAGCATCTCCAAAACAAATATAATCTCTTGCAATTTCTTCTTCTTCAGAGTTTGACATTAATGAATATGTACCAGGAATATCAACTAGCAAGAAATTTTCTTTACTAAAGTTTGTAATACCAGCAGCATTAGATACTGTTTTTCCGAGGCCAATTACCAGTATGTTGATGCATACCAGTTAAATTATTAAAAATTGTAGACTTACCTACATTTGGATTCCCGTCCAATAGCTATAGTATATTTACATTTGTTTTTAAGCTCGCTTAAATCATCATTTAGTAATTTTGTTCCAGTAGAGCTACTTGTTAAACCCATAAAATCACCTTCCTATAGTAGTATATGAAAAGGAATAATAAATGTGAAAGAATGTGTATCTGATATAATATATGAAAATTAAATAAGATATAAAATATATAAGAAAAACGCTTGTAGTAATAAATTTGTACTACAAACGTTTATTGTAAATTTATAAAATTAGTTTTAGTTATTATATAATAGTACCTTAAAGGTTGTAAATTGTATAATAAAAATGTAAGAGTTATAATATATTAATCAGAATTTAATATAACATGTATATTTTTAGCATCTTCTTTTCGAAGAGCAATAGTACTACCACGAACGAAGTAAGCTGTTGAATCTTCAGTCATACTTCTAAAAATTGGGATTATTACAGTTCCTTTACAAATTCCTAAATCCAAAAGCCTTCTTCTAATTTGTCCAGAACAATCTAAAGAATGTACTGTAACTTTATTTGCTAAATTTATTTTATCAAGTTTAAAAGTCCTCATATGTGCCTCCAAATTTTATATAAATGTATAGTATATATTATGTATATGAAAAAGATAATGTTATCTAAAAAATATAAATAATAAAATTTAGTATTACTCAGGTTTAAATAATTAAAATAGTATAGTAGTAACATGTGTATTTATATATAAATACACATGTTACGGACTTATTTTATATGTAATTTAGAAAATAATACTGAGTAGTAATTAAAATTTAGCATTTACTATAAAAAAGTAGATGTTTTTTATTGACAAAATTATATTATAAATATATAATAACAAATGTTATATAACGGTTGTTATAAAGGAGTGAATAATATGCCACCAATACCTAAAATATCAAAAGACATGATATTAAAAAGTGGATTAGAAATTATTAAAGATAAAGGAATTGATAGCTTAAATGTTAGAAATATAGCTAAGAAATTAAATTGTTCAACTCAACCAATAATGTATCACTATAAAAATATGGATTTATTAAAAGAAGAATTATATAATATAGCAGATAGCTATCATTCGGAATTTCTAATGAAAGAAAATAGCAATAATAATCCTTTATTAAATATTGGTCTTCAGTATATTAAATTTGCAGAACAAGAAAAAAACTTATTTAAATTTTTATTTCAAAGTGATAAATTTTCAAATTTTAATTTTGAAGATTTATTAAATAACGAAGATGGACTTAAATATATATTTGAAATAATGAAAAGGGAAACAAGACTTAGTAATAAAGATATAAAAGAAAGCTTTAAACTATTATTCATTACAGCTCATGGAATTGCTAGTTTGCTTGCAAACAATTCAATAACTTATGATGAAAAATACTATAAAAAAATATTAGAAAATGCTTTTAGTAAAGCATTGTAAATTTAGGAGGATAATATGAAAAAGATATTTGAAAAACATGAAACTCTATTTTGTATATTATTGATAGTAGCATATGTAGTAGTAAATTCATATTGTATTCAGAATTTTGGAACAGCAGATTATAGGAGTACAATTATAAATACTATATTTTCTATTGTTTTAATTGTGTTAATTATAATACTTAAAAGAAAATCATATTATGGATTAACAAAAGTAACAAATTTAAAAAAATACCTATATTTTATTCCATTATTTTTAATAGTATCAGTAAATTTATGGAATGGTGTTAATATTAATAATTCAGAAAGAGAAATAATATTTCATATTTTAACTATGCTTAATGTTGGGTTTATAGAAGAGATTATTTTTAGGGGATTCTTATTTAAGATGATGGAAAAAACTAATTTAAAAAGAGCAATAATTGTAAGTTCTGTAACTTTTGGAATAGGACATATAGTAAACTTAGTAAATGGAGCTGATTTAATTCAGACGTTAATGCAGATTTGTTATGCAATAGCTATTGGTTATGTGTTTGTAACAATATTCCATAAAAGTAAATCACTTATTCCTTGTATAATAACTCATTCTTTAATAAATTCACTTTCTATATTTAATGTTCAAAATCAAATGTCATTATATGTAGCAACTATATTTTTAACAATAATATCAATTACTTATGCAATTTATATAAATAAAACAATTAAGGAGTAATGCAAATTATAATAATCTTATCATAGATATTTTATTTAAGATATAATGTTACCGCCTCGCTAAGAGTTATATATATTTTTTTAAAACCAATCTTGAAGCGTGTCAGCGATTGCTAAAAATAGGTTTTATACCACGCAGAAAATTTGGGAGAAGTTAGCTAAATGCGTACCATCTGCGATTGGTTTTAAAAAAATATATATAACTCTTAGCGAGGCTATTATGTGCTTTTAAATAAGCTATGAATTGTAACGACTAGGTTACTAGTCAGTCTTAAATAATTAAAACAGCCTATGGACTAATTTTATATCCAATTTTAAAATTAAGTATGAAGTAACACGACTAATAACAAAAAAATAAAAAAATTAAAATAAAATGATGCTTTTTTATTTTTCTTGTAGTATAATGTCAATGTGTTAAAAAAATGTAGAAGGGAATGATTACAAAATGGAAAGAAAAAGAGGCTTTGAGATTGCTAAAGGTTTTAAGGATAAAGGAATTAATATGCCAGTAAGAAAAACAAAATATTCAGCTGGATATGATATAGAAGCTGCAGAAGATTGTATAATACCTGCATATGCACCTGGGCAAAAGCCAACTCTTGTAAAGACAGGGTTAAAAGCATATATGCAAGAAAATGAGTATATGATGCTTTGTAACAGAAGTTCTAATCCATTCAAAAAAGGATTAGTAATGGCAAATAGTGTTGGAATTATTGATGCTGACTATTATGGAAATCCAGATAATGATGGAGCTTTTATGTTTGCTTTTTATAATTTCTTTGATCATGATGTAGAAATAAAAAAAGGTGATGTTATTGGTCAAGCTATATTTCAAAAATATAAAATAGTTGATGATGATGATGCAGAAGGTAAAAGAGTTGGAGGATTTGGTTCTACTAACAAATAAAGTGACATAAAAAAAATAAAAAAAGTTATCCTAAGTGGCTGAAGGAGTACATGGGATTTTATACAAAAAATAGATGGTAAAGGCTTTGACTTTTACCATTTTTTGTTGTATAATAAAAAAGTAGTTGAAAAAGAGAAACGAAACCTTTCTTGACTTCAGAAAATTAGCAGATTGAAGGGAGTGACTTACATGTTTAATGTAGGGGACAAGATTGTACATCCTATGCACGGTGCAGGTACTATAAGTGCAATAGAAGAAAAGAATATTTGTAATGAGACAGAACAATATTATATAATATCAATGCCTGGGGAAGTAAAGGTGATGGTTCCAATAGCAAAAGCAGAGCAAATTGGAGTAAGAAGTATTATTAACGAAGCAGATGTACCTAAAGTATTAGGTATATTAGAAGAAGACGAAACAGAAATGTCTAATAATTGGAATAAAAGATACAGAGATAATATGGATAAAATGAGAAGTGGAAATATATATGAAGTTGCAGATGTTGTTAGAAATTTAAGCTTTAAACAAAAAGAAAAAGGTTTATCTACAGGAGAGAAGAAAATGCTTAATAATGCTAAACAAATATTAGTAAGTGAACTTGTTTTAGCAGAACATGCATCAAAAGAAGAAATTGAAAAATTAGTAGATAACAAGATAAGTGTATCTTTTGAAGAAAATAGAATTCCAGTAGAAGACAATATAGAAATTAATAAAAATATTGTAAGTAAATTTATTCCATTTGATGGTACTGGTACATCTGATAACTAATTTTGTGATTCATAGTTATGATAGATTGTTAAAAGTTTATACATATATTAGAAATTTAATTTGACAAATATAATAAAGAAGTGGAAAGCATTCTACTTCTTTTTAATATAATTAAAACAATTTACATAAAAATGTCAACTTCTGTAACATAATAAGAAGGATTTAAAAATAAAGCGTCGAATAATATAATTATAGTGAAAAGAAAGGTGTCATAAATGGTACGTTATAGTGATGAACTAATTGACGAAATAAGAAATAAAAATGATATAGTAGATATTATATCACAATATGTAATATTAAAAAGAAGTGGTAGAAACTTTTTTGGGTTATGTCCATTCCATAAAGAAAAATCACCTTCTTTTTCTGTATCACCAGACAAGCAAATTTTTCACTGTTTTGGATGTGGTGTAGGAGGAAATGTTTTTCATTTTGTAGAAAAGATAGAAAATTTGAGTTTTATCGAAACAATAGAAATGCTAGCAGATAGAGCTGGTATTAATTTGCCTACTATAAATAATAATATAGATGATAAATTAATAAAGCTTAAATCAAGAGTATATGATATAAATGAGATAGCTGCAAAATTCTATCATGAAAATCTATATAAGCCTACTTCAAAGGAAGCTCAAAATTACATAAAAAAAAGAAAACTAGATAATAGAACATTAAAAAACTTTTTAATAGGATATTCAGGAACTTTTAATGAATTATATATGCATTTAAAAGAAAAAGGTTTTTCAGATGAAGAAATATTAGCTTCAAGTTTGGTAAATAGAAATGAAAATGGAAAATTTATAGATAGATTTAGAAAAAGATTAATGTTTCCAATACAAGATACAAGAAATAGAGTTATAGCTTTTGGCGGAAGGGTTTTAGATGATAGTAAACCAAAATATATAAATTCACCAGAAAATGTAGTCTATAGTAAAGGAAAGCACTTATTTGGGTTAAATGTTGCAAAAAGGGAACAAATAAAAAAAATAATTATAGTAGAAGGATATATGGATGCAATATCACTTCATCAAAGAGGCATAACAAATGTAGTTGCCTCGCTAGGAACTGCAATGACAGAATCTCAAGGAAGATTATTAAGAAAAAGTAGTGAACAAGTAATAATAGGATATGATGCCGATGGTGCTGGACAAGCAGCTACAGTAAGAGGACTCGAAATTTTGCAAAATCTAGGATGCGATATTAGAATTCTTCAAATAGAAGGGGCAAAAGATCCTGATGAATTTGTTACAAAATATGGTCCAGAGAGATTCTTAAAATATGTTGATAATGCTATTTCATTAGTAGAATATAAAGTAAAAGTATTAAAACAAAACTTAAATATAGAAAATACAAATGATAAAATAAAATTTTTAAAAGAAATAGCAAAAGAATTATCAAAAATATCTAATAATATAGAACGAGAAGTGTATATTGATAAAATATCATTAGAATATAAAATTTCAAAAGAAGCAATTTATTCAGAAATAAATAAATTAATATATGGAAAAAATGATAATGAAAAAAAATCTGTAGTAAGTAAAATTGTTGCACCTCAAAAAAAGGTCGTAGAGGAAACAGATAAAGCAGTTACTAAAAGAGAAGGTCTAATAATCTATTTATTAATAAATTATCCAAACGAAAGTTATTTAAAGATAAAGGAAATAATATCTATAGATGACATAAAAAGCCAAAAAAATAAAAAAATATTAACAAAATTGTATGAAGAATTAGAAAAAGGACATAGTAATATTGATAATATATTAGACTGGTTTGAAGAAGAAGAAATTATTAATTATTTAACAAGTATTATGGCATATGATTTTGAAATTACAGAAGTTAATAAATGTATTGAAGATATATTAAATATATATTTAAAAGAACAATTAATAAAAAATAGAAATGACATCATTAATAAGTTAGAAGATAAAGGGCTGATGCAAGAAGAAGTAGCTAATTATGAAAAACAATTAAGTGAAGTAATTGTTAAATTGGCTAAAATAAAATAAGGAGGGAAGATATGAAAAAAACAGATAAAGAAGAAGCAGAAATAGATATAGAAAAGAATAAAGGCTTTGATAATGTTAACGATAAAAATAGAGAAAAAATAATGGAAATAATAAAAAAAGCAAAAAAAGATGGAAAAATAACATATGGAGAACTTGCTAGTCAATTAGATAATGCCAATCCAGACCAAATAGAAGAAGTTTTTGATGCTTTTGAAAACTTGGGAATTAATGTTTTAAAAGATGATATGGATGAGGAACCAGATCCAGATGATTTAGAAGAAGTAGAGGAAGTTAATCTAGAAGAAATAGATGTAACAAACATAGAAGGAGTTAATATTGATGATCCTGTAAGAATGTATTTAAGAGAGATAGGAAAGATACCTCTTTTAAATTATGAAGAAGAAATTGAACTTGCAGAAAAAGTTTTAAATGGAGATGAAGAAGCTAAACAAAAGCTTGCAGAATCAAATTTAAGACTTGTTGTTAGTATAGCAAAAAAATATGTTGGAAGAGGAATGTTATTTTTAGATTTAATACAAGAAGGAAATATGGGATTAATAAAGGCTGTAGAAAAGTTTGATTATACAAAAGGATATAAGTTTAGCACATATGCAACATGGTGGATAAGACAAGCAATAACAAGAGCAATTGCTGACCAAGCAAGAACAATAAGAATACCAGTTCATATGGTAGAAACTATTAATAAATTAATTAGAACATCGAGACATCTACTTCAACAACTAGGAAGAGAGCCTACACCAGAAGAGATTGCAAAAGAAATGGAAATTCCAGTTGAAAAGGTATTAGAAATACAAAAAATTGCACAAGATCCAGTATCATTAGAAACACCAATTGGTGAAGAAG
>JAGATI010000006.1 GCA_017621295.1 Clostridia bacterium
ATCAAAATACTGTATATAAATATCATCCTAAGACAAAAGATGAATTGATATCTAACATAAAGCAATTGGTTGATAAGCACATATATGATTTCAATTGCATTGATGTAAGCAAAATAACTGATATGTCGCATTTATTTGACCGTCATTCCATCACAAAATCAAACATAGATTTGATAGATAAAGATTTTGACATATCCGAATGGAATGTAAGCAATGTCAAAAAAATGGATTTTATGTTTACATTATGTTCAAATTTCAATTGTGACATAAGCAATTGGGATGTAAGCAATGTATATGATATGAATTGTATGTTTGAAAATTGTAAGAAATTCAATCAAGACTTAAGCAAATGGGATGTGAGTAAAGTTGTACGAATGAATTCTATGTTTTCAGAATGTAGATCATTCAATAAGCCATTGAATGATTGGGATGTAAGCAATGTTATAGACATAACACAAATGTTCTATTATTGTGACAATTTTAATCAACCATTAGACAAATGGAATGTAAGTAATGTTAGAAATATGCATAGTATGTTTGATGATTGTAAATCTTTAAAAAATAAGCCAAGTTGGTATAAAGAATGAAACATATACATGAATTTTTAGTAAATAATAAGATAGTTAATAAAATAGATCAATACGCATATCATCCACAGAACAATCTTGAACTTGCAAAAATTGTTGAAGAATTACTTACACAAGGAATAACTGATCTCAATTGTATTGATACTAGTAAGATAACTAACATGTCTCATACATTCTATATGATAGATGATAGTACAGATATAGATTTTGATATTTCTGACTGGGATGTAAGCAATGTTACAAATATGGAAAGCATGTTTATGTATTGTTCAAAGTTCAATTGTGATTTGAGTAATTGGAATATGAGTAATGTTAAGAATACTAATATGATGTTTTCAAATTGTACAAATTTCAATCAAGACTTAAGTAATTGGGATGTAAGCAATATAAAGAATTCTAGTATGATGTTTGCAAACTGTGATTTATTTGAAGGAAATGGTATAGAAAACTGGAATGTGACAAATGTTGTAGATGCTAGTGGAATGTTCTATAATTGCACAAACTTCAATAAAGATTTGAACAATTGGGATGTTCACAATATGAAGAACATAAACAATATGTTTCATGGTTGTGAGAAGTTCAAAGGAACAAATACAAACAATTGGAAATTTAATCATATAAAGTTAGTCAGAATGCAAAACACATTCATTAATTGCAAAAATAAGCCAAAGTGGTATTAATATATTATGATAAACTTAAATGAATTTCTTGTAAATAAGAGAATAGATAAGAAGATTGATCAACCTCAATATAAATATCATCCTAAGACAAAGGATAAATTAAAAAAATATATAAATAAATTATTAGAACAAAATATACATAACTTTAATTGTATTGATACTAGTAATATAAAAGACATGTCTGAATTATTTCATGCATTATATGGAGTAAATATACGTGACATAAATAATATTGACATTAGCTTATGGGATGTAAGTAATGTGACAAATATGAGAAACATGTTCAATGGAAATGCTAATTTTAATTGCGACATTAGCAACTGGGATGTAAGCAATGTTGAAAATATGTCACATATGTTTGAAGGCTGTTGGAATTTCAATCACCCTATAGTAAAATGGAATGTCAGCAAAGTTACAAATATGTCACATATGTTTAATTGTTGTATAAATTTTAATAAGCCATTAGATAAGTGGAATGTCAGTAGAGTTAGAGATATGAATCATATGTTTAATGGTTGTGAAAAATTCAATCAAGACTTAAATAGCTGGAATGTAAGAAGAGTTATAGACATGAAATATATGTTTGATAATTGTACAGTTCTAAAAAATAAGCCAATCTGGTATATATACAAATAAGATAAATGTTATACATATGAGACATATACATAAATTTCTTATAAATAAGAGAATAGATAAGAAGATAGACCAGAATGTTCATAAGTATTTTCCTGTTTCAAGAATAGAATTGATAAAAAATATAAAGGAACTGTTAAATCAAGGAGAACATAATCTGAATTGTATTGATACATCTAAAATAGTTGATATGAATGGATTGTTTTATAATATAGACATATCTCAATCGTATTCAATAAATGTGTCAGAATGGGATGTCAGTAATGTTAGAGATATGTCAGGTATGTTTAATGGTTGTAAAAATTTCAATTGTGATATTAGTAATTGGGATGTAAGCAATGTTGAAAATATGACATCAATGTTTGGAGAATGTAATAAATTCAATTGCAACATTAGTAATTGGGATGTAAGCAATGTTACTAATATGAAAGATATGTTCTACATGTGTGAAAGCTTTAATCAAGATATAAGCAATTGGAATGTAAGCAAAGTAAGATGTATGACAGGAATGTTCTACGATTGTGTTGACTTCAACCAAGACATAAGTAATTGGAATGTATCTAAAGTTAAAGAAATGGTCAGTATGTTTAGTTGTTGTGAAAAGTTTAATTATGATTTGTCTAAATGGACACCAAAGAAATGCATAGACTTTTCAGATATGTTCTATAATTGTAAAGCTTTAAATATTATACCAGATTGGTATACTTATTGTTAATTATTTTTGAAATTTGTCATAACAAAAACTATATTCAATATTGATATAGAATTACAATTAGTTATGATAGAACATAGATTTTTAATAAACAGTAGAATATCTAAGAAGATAGAATCAAACTATTATAGATATTTTCCAAATAGTACTTATGATCTTCAAGAAATCATAAAAGATCATTTTAATAATGATATATATGATTTGAATGATATTGATGTTTCTAAAATAACTGATATGTCGTATCTATTTAATGAACTCAATGTTGAATTTCCTGATCATATATGTAAGATGAATATATCAGAGTGGAATGTAAGCAATGTCATCAACATGGACAGTATGTTTCAGGGTTGTCAGTTTTTTAATGGTGATGTAAGTAACTGGAATACAGAAAGTCTTACAAGCTGTGAATCTCTATTTGAAAGCTGCACATTATTTAATTGTGATTTGTCAAACTGGAATGTAAGTATGTTGTCATTTATGTCAGATATGTTTAGAAATTGTTTTGAATTTAATTCTGATTTGTCAAATTGGGATGTCAGTAATGTTGAGGATATGTCAAGTGCATTTTTTAATTGTACACATTTTGAAGGAAAGGGATTGTCAAAATGGAATACAAAATCATTAGAAACAATATCAAATATATTTTATTGTTGTAAGAACTTTAAAGAGGATTTAGAAAGATGGGACACAACAAACTTACATTATATGATAGATGCTTTTAGTAAGTGCATAAGTCTAAATAATGTTCCAACATGGTATAACAACTCAATTAAGAGATTATGAGCAGATTTTTAGTAAATTCAAAGATAAGCAATGTTATTAGTCAACAATATCAAAATTGTCTATATTTTCCCAAGAATAAGACTGATTTGATAGAGATAATTGATAAGTTGATATCTAAAGGTGAATATGACTTAAATGTTATAGATACATCTGCTATAACCGATATGAGTAATCTATTTGGGGATTTTGATGTATGTCGGATGGATAATATAGATGTAAGCAATTGGAATGTAAGTAATGTTAATAACATGAGAAAGTTGTTCTTTATGATGCAAAATTTTAATTGTGACTTAAATAAATGGAATGTAAGCAATGTTGAAGATATGCAATATATGTTCTATGGATGCTATAACTTCAATAACGACATATCTGATTGGAATGTTGAAAATGTAGAATGTATGGCAGGAATGTTCATTGATTGCAGAAAATTTGAAGGAAAATATCTGTCAAAGTGGAATACAAAATCTCTATACAATGCAACTTATATGTTTAAATATTGTAAGTCATTGAATACAAACATATCAACATGGAGTACTGATTGTTTAGTTCATGTTGATCATATGTTTGACAATGTTGATAATTGTAACATTCCTGATTGGTATTATGTAATATTTGATAAATATAGATTCATATGAAGTTCCTTGTAAACAATAAAATAACTAAAGCAATAAGCAATAAACATAAAATATTGTTTAAGCCAAATAGTAAGACAGAATTGAGAGAAATAATAAATGAATGTTTTTCTAAAAGAATGTATGACTTAAACATAATTGATACAAGTGCTATAACAGATATGTCATATTTGTTCTATAATATGAATCTTGATAAAAATGTACAAAGTATGATTGATATATCTGAATGGGATGTAAGCAATGTAGAGACTACAGAAAGTATGTTTGAAGACATGAAATTTTTTAATTGTGATCTAAGTAATTGGAATACATCAAATTTTAAAGACATATCATATATGTTTAAATTTTGCAAAAGCTTTAATTCTGACTTAAGCAATTGGGATGTAAGCAATGTTGAAAATTGTACATATGCATTTTTTGATTGTGAAAATTTCGATAGTGATTTGAGCAAATGGAATACTTCATCTTTTAATGATACAGACTTTATGTTTGGATTTTGTAACCTCATAAATTTTGATGTTTCATGCTGGGATGTTTCTTTCATAGATACTATGGAAAGTATGTTTTTAGCTTGCATAAATTTTGAAGGACATGGACTTGACAAATGGAATGTATATGGTGTTAAAACTATGAAAGATATGTTCAATGGTTGTAAGAAGTTGAATTGTCCTATAGGAAACTGGAATATAAGTACAATAGAAAACATGGACAGTATGTTTCAAGGATGTGAATTATTTGATCAAGATTTAAGTAGTTGGGATATTAAAGATGTCAAATATACAAAACACATGTTTAAAAATTGCTGCATAAGAAAAGAATATATGCCACGTAACACTATAATTTTTTAGTTATGAAACATAGTTTTTTGATAAACAATAGAATATTACATCCAATAAATGTACAAAAATATAAGTATGTACCCAAAAATAAAGATGAGCTTAAGTTCATTATTGAAAATTTATTTAATAATGGGGAGACTAATCTCAATTGTATTGATGTGTCACATATAACATCTATGAAAGAATTGTTCTTAGATATAAGCAAAAAAATTAAATTGCAAAATTTTGATGTTTCGGAATGGGATGTAAGTAATGTTGTTGACATGGAAAGTATGTTTCATAATTGTTATAATTTCAATTGTGACATTAGTGGTTGGGATGTAAGTAATGTGACAAATATGAAGATGATGTTTGCCAATTGCAGTAAGTTCAATATGCCTCTTAATAGATGGGATGTAAGTAATGTAGAGAATATGACATCAATGTTCTATTACTGTGATGAATTCAATCAATATATTGGTTCATGGAACATAAGTAAAGTAAAGTATATTTCAGCTATGTTTTATTGTTGTTCAAATTATGATCAAGACTTAAGCTTTTGGGATTTGAAAAGGACATCTAAACATGAATTGATTTTTAGTCATTGTCCTATTTCAAAGGAACATCAACCATTAATAATGTCAGGATATATATATTGATATTTTATTTTAATATATATAAACATCTTATATATGTTGAATGATAAAGAATAATAGAAATTCTAAATTTACTATACCTACTGTAGATGATGCCAGCAACTTCACCGAAAAGCTATTCAATGAGACTGCTGACATAGAATATGATGATCCTAATGAAGAGCTTGATACACCTGTATTAGTAATAGACTTAGATGAAGTAAATGCAGAAGCTCAAAATATGGCTTCTCTCATAACAGAACGTTTGTCAAATTATTATTTTGATGAAGAATACATAAAGAAGCATCCTTACATTCCCACTAAGATTATGACAGAAATGGAGAATATCCGCCGTCTTCTTAAGATGCTTACTGTAAATGAAAAGGCACAAGATGCATTAATAAGCAACATAACAATGAATGCAGGTAAAGGTTCACTTTATGCCGCGTTGACATCTCTTCAAAATGCTACATTAGCAATACAAAAGCAGTTGAATGATTTGACAGAAAATATTGAAGAAATATTTCAACAAATGCAAAATGAGACAGAAAAGACATTTGCTGACAAGGAAAAGGAGAATGGTGATAATGGTACTATGGTTGTAAGAGGATCAAGAGAGTTCATTAAAGAATTGACAAAGAGACTAAATAATCGTAAGAAGGGAAATACTGTAGAAGAATCAACAAATGAAGAAATAGATGCAGAACAAATACAAAAGATATTATAATATACTTATATATGATAAGCATATCAGAATTTCTAGTAAACAAGAAGATAAATAAGAAGATAGATCAGAATAAATATGAATATCATCCGACATCTAAGAAAGAATTGCAAAACATTATATGTACAATGATTAGTAATGAAGAATATGATCTAAATGTCATAGATGTCAGCCAAATATCTGATATGTCTTATCTTTTCTTCAACACTATATCATTTGAAAATCTATCTAAAGAAGATACTCTTAAGATAAAGTTAGATGAATGGGATGTCAGTAATGTTGTCAATATGACAGGTATGTTTAGAAGATTGAAACATTTCAATTCTGACATAACAAATTGGAATGTGAGTAAAGTTATGAACATGGATGAAATGTTTTGTGATTGTGAAGAATTTAATCAAGATATAGGTAATTGGGATGTTAGTAATGTGTATAAATGTGATTTGATGTTCAGTAAATGCTATGCTTTTAATCAAGACTTAAGTAGATGGAACTTAGGTTCATGTAGTAATTGTAATGAAATGTTTTCAGACTGCATATTATATAATAAGCCAATACCATCAAATATTAAAGCATTCTATTTTACCAATATGTTTGCTAGATGTCATATGTTCAATCAAGATGTTTCTAATATAGACATTAAGAATACCACAAGATTGTCAGGAGTATTTAAGCAATGTACAAAATTTGAAGGTAAGGGATTAGATAAATGGAATGTTTCAAAAATAGATAATACAAACAACTTATTTATGAGTTGCATATCTTTAAATCCAGTCAATATTGAAAATTGGAATTTAAATGACAATATAAACAATGAAAATATGTTCTACAGATGTTATGTTAAAAATAGACCAACCTGGTATAAAAAATGAAGCACATACATGAATTTCTTATAAATAGGAGAATAGACAATAAGATAGATCAATATACATATCATCCTGAAACAAAGAAAGAATTGATATCTATTATAGTAAAGCTATTGAATCAAGGTATACATGACTTAAATTGCATTGATGTCAGTGCTATAACTGATATGTCTGACTTATTTAACAGTGAATATGTAATAGACATAAATCCATATAGTGACATTGACATAAGCAAATGGGATGTAAGCAATGTTAAAAATATGGAATATATGTTTTACAATTGTGAAAATTTCAATCAATCATTAAATGACTGGAATACAGGTAATGTTGAAAGTATGTCAAATATGTTTGAAGGTTGTAAAGAATTCAATCAACCATTAAATGACTGGAATGTAAGTAATGTAAAAACCATGTTATATATGTTTGCTGGATGTAAAAAATTCAATCAACCATTAGATAATTGGAATGTAGGTAACGTAACAAATACAAGCTTTATGTTTGCAACATGTGAAAAGTTCAATCAAAATCTAAATGACTGGAATGTAAGTAATGTTGTAAATACACAATGTATGTTTGGTGGTTGTGAAAGTTTCAATAAGACATTAGATAAATGGAATGTAAGAAATGTTGAAAATATGAATTTTATGTTTTTAAGATGTACAAAGTTTAATCAAAATCTAGATAGTTGGAATCCAGATAGTCTTAAGCATAATAAGGATATATTTGAATTATGCATATCTCTAAAAAATAAGCCAAAGTGGTATAAGTAATAAAGCATATATAAAAATTAAAATTTTAAATTATGTTACATATA
>JAGATI010000055.1 GCA_017621295.1 Clostridia bacterium
CAATATAAGTTTTATATGATACCAAAGGAGCTTTTTGTCAATGAAAGATATACTTCTCTATCTCCAGTTGCAATATTGCTTTATGGTATATTATTAGACCGATTAACACTATCTATAAAAAATAATTGGATAGATAAAAACGGAAATGTGTATTTAATTTTTACTAGAAAAGAAATACAAAAATTATTGCATATTTCTGATAAAACTTGTACAAAGGTATTTAAAGAATTAGTAGATGCTAAATTACTATTAGAAAAGAGTCAAGGAAAAGCAAAGCCCAAACTGCTATATCCTGCTCAAATGATACATGATGTCAAGTTTGATAATTTGACTCGTAAAGATTACGATTCAAAACCAGAAAATTTTACGACTCATGAATCGGAAAATTTACGACCTAACTATACAGATAATAATAAATATACTAATAAAATTAAAAAGAGTTTTTGGCACTATGAAAATGAAAGACATTATAGTGAAGAGTTTTTAAATAGCTTATATGCTAATTTAATTGATTAAAGGAGAATTTTAAAAATGGATGAAAGATATGATGAAAAAGGAAATTTAAAAGAAAGTTTTATAGACAAGAGAACAGGAATTGAATATAACTTAGTTGGAGATTATTATCTTCCTAATCTTGTACTAGAAGCTGAAGAAAAAGTGATATTAAATAAATATGGATTACTAAGATTAAATTATTTAAAAGAACATAAAAAAGCTGACTATATAATAATGTTTATGAATAAAACTCTAAATAAGCACTTAAAAGAAATACAAGAAACTGCTAAAGCAAGAGTTGATACACTTATAAAGGAATTTGCAAAACAAGACAATATTGATGAAGAATTAAAAGCTAAAAATCAATTAGAGTGGGTACAAATGATGAATAACTGTAAAAATAGAGCTGAAGAAATTGTTTTTAGTGAGTTAATATATATTTAATTTAAAAAGTATGCTATAATGCTTGTATAAATACTGAAAATAACAACAAATTTTATTAGAAAGGAAAATATAAAAATGAATTTAGAATTAATTAAAGACATATATAATTTGCATATTAAAGCATTTGAGGGATTAGACTTTAATGTTATTCGTAAAAATAATTGTGAGATTACTTATAATAAAAATATAAAAGACTGTTATAGTAATTTTATTTCAAATTTTGATGTTAGGGATAAACAAGAATTTGAAAATATTATAAATGAAGCAGATAAAATTTTTGGTGAAATAAATAGAACTACCGCAGTATATTTGATTCCATTTATGAAAGAACTCTATAATAAAAGACAAGAATATTTTGAAAAAGATAAATATGAGTTAGTTTCAACTGAGGCATGGCAAATTTATGATGACTTTTCAAAATTAGATAATATAACTACAAATTGCGAATTAAATGTAACATTGGAACTGGCAACAGATATGAAAGAATATGCTAATTGTGTAATGGGATGTTACCAAACTGATGATGAAGATGATCCTTATGGAGATTTAGATGAAGAATATAGACAAGGTTATATGAATTATAAAGATTTATATAGTGACATAAAAAACGAATTCTATTATATAAAAGTTGATGACGAAGTTGTTGGAACAACACAAAGTGTTTATAATAATAAAGTTTATGGAATTTATAGTTTAGCAATAAAGAAAGATTATAGAAATAAAGGAATTGGAAAAGAAGTATTAAAGCAACAATTACAAATGTGTAAATCTAAAAATATTAGTACAGCTTATTTACAAACAGAACAAGGTTTTTATCCAAATAAAATGTATCAAAAATTCGGATTTAAAGATTTATGTTTGGTATATTACTATTTAAAAAAGTAATTTATTAACATTATAAATTTTAAGAGAGTTAGAATAAAATCTAGCTCTTTTTTCTTGGATTTTTACTTAAATTTTATCAAAATTAAGTGGTAGTACAACTATGATTTTTTTGTATAAAGCAAGCCATGAATTTGTACTACCGCACACATTCAAAAGTACAAATTTAAAAATTTGTGCTTTATACAAAACTTTAAGAAAGTTTTACAAAAAAATATTAAAGATTGGAGATGAAATTTATGAGAAATAGATCAATAAAAAAACAAGTATGGCTTAATAGTAAGGAAAACGAATTATTAAAAAATAAATGTATGAAAGCAGGTATATCAGAATCTGCTTTTTTTAGACTTGTAATTGAAAACACAGAAATTAAAGAAAAACCAGATGAAAACTTTTATAAAATATTAAATGATTTAAGAGGTGTAGCAGTAAATATAAATCAACTAGCAAGAGTAGCAAATAGTTATCAATATGTAGATGATAATAAATATTACCCACTTGCTAATAAAGTTAATAATATGATT
This sequence comes from Clostridia bacterium, assembly GCA_017621295.1. The sequence continues at coordinate 2,346 of JAGATI010000055.1, forward strand.
GATGATTTACAAAAGTTTTATCTTACACCTACTAAAAAAGAATAGGAGAATTTATGGCAGTAACTAAATTTTTATCAAGAAAAACAAGATTAGATACAATAATTAAATATATTATGAATGGTGAGAAAACTGAAAAAATGATGTATGTATCAGGAGTAAATTGTAATCCTAATACTGCAATTCAACAAATGCATGATACAAAGAAAAGATTTAATAAAGAAGGTGGAATTATATCATATCACTTGATACAATCTTTTGAAGGTAAAGAAGTATCTCCAGAGAAATGTCATGAACTTGGATTACAATATGCAAAAGAAATATTTGGAGATGATTATGAATTTGTAGTTGCTACTCACTTAAATACAGATAATGTTCATAATCACATAGTTGTAAATTCTGTTTCATTTAAAAGTGGAAATAAGTTTTATAGTAATAGGGAAACTAAAGATTTTATAAGAATAACATCTGATTTTATTTGCAAAGAGAATGGATTAAGTGTTTTATCAACTCCATGGAAACACAAAGGTTATTACAAGTTGTATGCTAAAAATAATCCATATATACAATTAGTAAAGAAAGATATAGATGATGCAATATCAAGTTCATATTCATATAAAGGTTTTAAAACAAGATTAGAAAATCAGGGATATTTTATTTCCTATAATGAAGAAACTGGACTTTTAGTTTCAAGAAACAACAGCTATAAAATTGTAAGACCACAAGAGTTATTTGGAGATAACTATACTAAAGAAAAAATATTAGATAGAATTGAGAATAAGAATTATAATAAAATATATATTCCAAAGAAAAAGTACAAGATGACTATAGAAGAGTATAATAAATTTAAACAAAGACAAAGAAAATATCAATTAGGAAAACTTCCTATACTTTATATTTTGATATGTCTATTATTGAAAATCGACCTCCTACCTCAAAGAGTTCAATTAAATAATCATAAAGTTCCTGTTACAAGAGAAATGAAAATAGCAATAAAACATTTAAAAAGCTTAAGTGAGCAAACTATTTTACTTACTGAAAATAAAATCAATAATCTAAATGAATTAAAAAGTTATAGGTATAATCAAGAAGAAAAATTAAGAATTTTAAAAGGTAAAAGAGAAAGTTTATGGAGAAAAAGAAGTAAAGAAACGAACCCAGAAATAAAAGAAAAGATTACCCACGAAATTGATGATTTAAAGGTTTTGATTAAGAAAGTTAATAAAGATATTGTTAATTGCTTTGAAATTGAAAATAGAACTATTCTGCTTCAAAATCAACTTGAAATTGAAAAGACAAAAGAAATAATTAATGAAAGGAAGAAAAATAAATCAAAAATCAGATAAGATGCTGTCTAACAGCATCTTATCTGCAAATTAAAATAATCTTATTTTTTTAATACATAGACTAACCACTTATTATTGTTATAGCCACCTTTTTATTCAAAATCAAAATCTAAAAAAACATATTTTGCAGTTTTATACTGAAGTGCATCGTTAATATCACTATTTGCCTTTTCAGAAATATCTTTTATTCTTTTGTATTCATTGTTCAATCTATCTAAAGGATTAATATATCTCTTTTTTACTCTTTCTATATTAACAAAGTATTTGCTTTCTGGAAGAGTTTCACTTGTATTAACTTCTATTGCATTTTCCCATTTTTTAAAGCACTCTGCAATATTATCTTCATTACATTTTTTTATTCTATCAATTAGATCTTTTTCGGATAAATTATACATTTCTTTTATACTAATTAAATTTTTGTCTAACATTTTTTTCATAATATCAGCCAACATTTGCATTGTAAATAAAGTTTTTTCTCTTATATATAATCTTGATAAAATGCTCATTGTATGTACAAATTTTTCAGCTATAGTAACATCTTTAAAACCTAATTCATCTATTCCATTTTCATCTTTTTGAATTTCAATATTATCATAAATCTCTTTAACTTCTTCCAATGTCCAAAATTTTTCAGTTACTCCAAAGTCCATTTGAAAGAGTATATTCTAATCTATCACTTGAAAGCCTTGGTGTGTCATTATCTGCAATTGGATAGATGTGATAATCTGCTACTTCTTCTACTTTAATACCATCTCTATTTAATAGATACATTAATTCTTCTGAATCTTGTATAATTTTAGTTGTTAATTCTTCTGTAGATTCTTGCTTTTCGTAATCTTTGTTCATAAAATCAATAGAGTGCTTAAATACAGGCGTTGCAATATCGTGAAATAGACCAGCTAAAGTTTGCTTCTTATCTTTAGTAAAATGCCAAATTATCAAACTAACAGCAATACTATGATCTAAACTTGAGTACCACATTTGATTATACATTTTTGAATATATAGTGCCACAACTTACACTTATCTTAGATTGTTTCAGCATTGCTGGAGTATTAATATACTCATTTAAGAACTCTGGAAAGTCTTCTGACAATATTTTATAATATGATTTAATTGTTTCATTTAAAGTATCAATATAATTATTCATTTTATTTAATATTCCTTCTTTTAAATTAATTTTATTTTTAATATTTATCAAGTGTACATTTAATAACTTATTTTGACTTATATTTCAATTCTTGAATAGCAGTATCTATTAAATTCATTTGCTCTGTTGATACTTCTGGATTAGAATATTTTCCAGTTTCTCTATTGAAATTATTATAATATTTATTTTCAAACTTTTTTGTTTGTATTCTTAATTTACTTACTGCTCTTAATTGATCTATTTTACAATATGAAAATCCTTCAAAGTCTTCAATTTCTCCAATATCAATAACAACATCTGACTCATTTTTCTTACTTGTTAAAGGAGCAACCAATACAGTACCAACATTTGGTCTTGAATATAAGACAATAGCAGGGTGTGAATGATTTAATTCTTGACCAATATTAACTCCAAAATCTACCCATACTACTTGTTTTCTAGTTACATATGGTACATAGTTTAGTTGTTCATTTTTATTAACTTTATTTAATTTATATATTTGCTCAGCAAACCATTTTTCTAATTCTTGTCGCTGATTATTATTCAATTTATTTAATTCATCATTTATATTCAAAGTTGATGCCTCCTAAAAGTAAAATTCCATATTATAATAGCATATATTTAGATATTTTTCTACATAAAATGATATATTTGCAAAA
>JAGATI010000056.1 GCA_017621295.1 Clostridia bacterium
ATCATTAATTGCTTTTTCTGCCATTTCCATTGTAATGGGACTATTAGTTAAAGAAGATTTTGCAATTAATTTATTTAAAGTTCCTTCTAATTCCCTAATATTAGAATCTATTCGTGTTGCTATATTTGATAGAATTTCATCATCAATTATAATATTATCTAATTGAGCCTTTTTTCTTAATATAGCTAAACGAGTTTCGTAATCAGGGTTAGAGATATCAGCAATAAGCCCCCATTCAAAACGAGATTTTAATCTGTCTTCTAATAATTGAATGTCTTTTGGAGGTCTATCACTTGAAATTATTATTTGTTTTCCACTTTCATGTAAAGTATTAAAAGTATGAAAAAATTCTTCTTGAATTCTTTCTTTACCAGCAATAAACTGAATATCATCTATTAATAATACGTCTATATTCCTATATTTTGTTCTAAATTGTTCATTTTTGTTGTCTTTAATTGCATTAATAAGGTGATTAGTAAACTTTTCTGATGTTACATATAAAATTTTTGAATCTCGGTTTTTTCTTAATATTTCATTTCCAATAGAATGCATTAAGTGTGTCTTTCCAAGACCAACACCACCATAAATAAACAATGGATTATATGAAGTTGCTGGAGCTTCTGCTACTGCCAAAGCAGCTGCATGAGCAAATCGATTATTATTACCAACAACAAAAGTATCAAAAGTATATTTTGGATTTAATGTAGAATTAGAATAACCACTAGTAGTATCAATTGTAGAATTAGAACTACTAGATAAATTAGATTCTTGGACTTCATCTTTTGCAATAATAGTAACAGAACAATCTTTATTTGTAATAAAGTTAAATGTATTTGTTAGTAAATCATGATATCTTGACTCAATAGCATCTCTTTGAAATGTTGAGTTTGCAAGTAAAATTATGTTACCATTATCTGCACTTTGTATCTCTAAGTTTTTTATCCAGGTTTCATATGAAATCTTTGTAGTTTCATCTTTTAAAAGTTCTTTTGCTTTAGTTAAAAGTTCATTTAATTCACTTTGCATTATATTTTCAGTCCTTCCAAAATTCTAAAATGAATGTAAAAACATTACTTATCCACAATTTTATCCACATATGTTGATAAATATCCACACATGTGGAAATGGCTATAAATAAAGGGTTTCTACAAATATATAACAAGAAAAAATACTTTTGTTTTCTTATATTTTCTATAATAATAACAGACATATAATAAAATAGTCAATATAAAAAGAAAATTTTATTGCAAATTTGTTTTTTGGTATTGACATAAATACGTATATTAATGTATAATTGTAACATTATCAAATAAAATGAAATAATCCGTTTAAAACGGCTTATATAAATAGGAGGTGCAATAATGAAAAGAACTTTTCAACCAAAAAATAGACAAGAACAAAAAGAACATGGTTTTATGAAAAGAATGAAAACTAGAGCTGGAAGAAATGTATTAAAAGCAAGACGTGCAAAAGGAAGAAAAAAATTAAGTGCTTAATTTTAGAGCCATTAAGAAATGGCTCTTTTTGTAATTATTAATAAAGAGTGAGTTTTATGAAAAAAATATTAACATTAAAGAAGAATTATGAATTTAGATATGTATTAAACAAGGGAAAAGTATATTATGGTAATCAGATGATAGTATACATAAATAAAAACAAAAAAGACACTAATATTCTTGGAATAGCTATAAATACTAAGCTAGGTAAAGCTGTAAAAAGAAATAGAGTGAAAAGATTAATTAGGGAAAACTATAGAATAATTAATAATTGTTTAGAACAAGGATACAATATTGTTTTTTTATGGAATAAAAATATAAACATAAAACAAGCTAATTATTTTGAAATAAAAAAAGATATGGAAAATATTTTTAAAAGAGCAAAGTTGTTAAAAATATGAAAAAAGTAATAATTTTTTTAGTTAAATTATATAAAAAGTTTATCTCTCCCATGTTTAAAGCTATGGGAGTAGAATGTAAATATTATCCAACTTGTTCAGAATATACTGTTCAAGCAATTGAAAGGTATGGATGTATAAAAGGGATATATTTAGGAATAAAAAGAATATTAAAGTGTAATCCATTTTCAAAAGGTGGATATGACCCTTTAAAATAACGAAGGAGGATATATGGGATTATTATCAGATCTTTTTGGATATTTATTAAATATATTGTATAATGTATTTAATAATTATGGTATAGCTATAATATTATTTTCTATAATATTAAGAATAATTTTGGTTCCTATAACAATTAGTCAGCAAAAATCAATGAAGAAGACCTCTAAAATACAGAAGGAAACTCAGGAACTTCAAAAGAAATATAAAAATAATCAAGAAAAATTAAATCAAGAAATAATGGAATTGTATAAGAGAGAAAAGATGAATCCATTTAGTGGTTGCTTAAGTGCTATTATACAAATAGTTATAATTTTGTCGGTATTTTGGTTAGTTAGCCAGCCATTAACTCATATGAAGCATGTTCAAGATTCAGATATATATATAGAATATACAAAAAAAATAGAAGAAAGTAGTAATAAATCATCATATAAAGAAATAGCAATAATAAATGCAGCAGAAACAGACTATCAAGAAACAACAAATAATCTACAAAAAGACGAAATAGAAGATAGAGAACAATTAGAAAACAAGAGAAATGAATTAGAGAATTTAAGATTAAATATGAGTTTTCTGGGTTTAGATTTAAGTAAAGTTCCAACACAAAGTTTAAATGATTATAAAGTATATATTATACCTGTTCTATATGTAATATCTTCTTTTATTTCTATTAAGATGACTACTAATATGCAAAATAATAGAGATAAGAATACAGAAGAATCAGGTAAAGGAGAAGAGTCGAACGAACTAGAAGCAATGCAAAGTATGAATAAAAGTATGACGTATATGATGCCTATTATGTCAGTATCAATTGCATTAATAGCACCATTAGGATTAGCTTTATACTGGTTAGTAAGTAATGTTTTAATGATTATAGAAAGAGTAATTATTCAAAAAATTATGAATTCTAAGGAGGAAAAAGAAAATGCTTAAAAGTATTATTTCCGAAGGAAAAACAACAAATGAAGCAATTGAAAATGGATTAAAAAAATTAAATGTTTCTAAAAATGATGTAGAAATAAAAGTTTTAGAAAGCACAGAGAAAAGAAGTTTTTTTAGTATTTTAACTCCAAGAGTTGTTAAAGTTGAATTAAAAATAAAGGAAAAAGAAGAAAAAAAAGAAAATAATGTTAATACAAAAAAAGAAGAAAAAAATATTACTAATATAGAAGAGAGAAAAATAATAGTAGAAGACTTTTTAAAAAAATTTATAGAGAAATTACCTGATAATGAAATACAATATAAAATTAATATTGTTAATAATGAAATTTTACTTGAATTAAATGGAGGCTATGCAGGAAAGTTAATTGGATATAGAGGAGAAAGTTTAAATTCTATGCAAACAATATTATCAAGCATAGTAAATAAAAATTTTGAAGATAGAGTAAAAGTTTTATTAGATATTGAAGGTTATAGAGAAAAAAGAGAAAAAACATTAGAAGAGTTAGCTATAAAAATATCAAAGACAGTTATAAAAACAGGAAAATCAATTACATTAGAACCAATGTCTGCATATGAAAGAAAAATAATACATAGTAAATTACAAGAATACAGTAATATAGATACACATAGTACTGGAGAAGAGCCAAATAGAAGAATTGTAATTTCAAAAAAATAATTTAATAATAAATCGGAAGTCAAAGTTCGGATTTTAGTTTATAGATATTAATTATTAAACTGATTTCTAACTTTGATTTTTTTAAAATTAGGAGGGAAAAATGGAAACTATTGTTGCAATTTCTACTACAATGGGAAACAGTGGAATAGGGATAATAAGAATGAGTGGAAAGGAAAGTTTAAAAATATTAGAAAAAATTTTTAAACCTAAAAATAATAAATTAGATGATATAAAAGGATATAGTATAAAATTTGGGTATATTATAGATTCTGAAACAGATGAAGTAATAGATGAAGTATTAGTATCATTTTTTAAATCACCTAAGAGTTATACTACGGAAGATATGTGCGAAATTAATTCACATGGAGGTATGATTGTTCAAAATTTGATATTGGAACAATGTTTAAAAAATGGAGCAAATCTTGCAGAGCCAGGTGAATTTACTAAAAGAGCTTTTTTAAATGGTAGAATCGACTTATCACAGGCTGAGTCTGTAATTGATTTAATTAATTCAAAAACTGAAAAAGAAGCAAAAGCATCTATTAATCAATTAGAAGGGCGTTTATCAAAAAAAATAGAAGAAATTAGAAGAGATTTACTAGATATTATGTCAGATATAGAGGCTACAATTGATTATCCAGAATATGATATTGAGGAAGTTACGAATAATAGAGCTATAAATGAATTAGACAGTATACTAGAAAAGTTAAAGGATTTAGAAAAGAGTTTTGAAACTGGGAAAATACTGAAAGAAGGAATAAAAACAATAATAATAGGAAAACCAAATGCTGGCAAATCTTCTTTATTAAATTTGATTCTTGATGAAGAAAGAGCCATTGTAAGCGATATTGCGGGAACTACAAGAGATACAATTGAAGAATATATTAATCTAAAGGGAATACCATTAAAATTAATTGATACAGCAGGTATTAGAGATACAAGTGATAAAATAGAAGAAATTGGTGTTAATAAGTCAATTGATTTGATAAATAAAGCGGATTTAATAATTTCAATTTTTGATAACTCAAAGGAGTTAGAGAAAGAAGATTATAAAATATTAGAATTGATAAAAAATAAGAATTCAATAATTGTCCTAAATAAAATTGATTTAGGGAAAAATGTATTAGACGATAAAGAAGAAATATTAAATTTACAAATTCCTATTATAAAAATGTCTGCTAAATTAGGAGATGGTATACAAGATTTATATGATGCTATAAATAATATGTTTAATATGGGAGATATAGAATTAGATAATTCAATGGTAATAACTAATGCAAGACATAAAAATCAAATAAAAAAAGCAGAATATAATATAAAACAGTCCATAGATACAATAATGCAGAATTTGCCAATTGATATAATTGGGATTTATATTAAAGAAGCTCTTAATGACTTAGGTACAATTACTGGACAAAATGTATCAGAAGATATAATAAATGAAATATTTTCAAAGTTTTGCTTGGGAAAATAATTATTAACAATAATGATTTATAACTTAAAAATAAAGTGAGAAATTAATACGTTATTATATAAAAATAAAAAAG
>JAGATI010000057.1 GCA_017621295.1 Clostridia bacterium
ATTCTTCTGCTTCTTCTTCTGTACAATAATCCCATGTCATGTTACATTTTAACATTCCTACAGCAACAGGGTTATCTATTAATGTCCCTGTTGCCTTAGATGTATAACTATTGTTGTCTAAATCCTCTATATCATCATCGTATGTTGAAGGTGTTTTCATAGTTTTTCCATTCACTTTCCAAAGCATATTAATCACCTACCTTTATTACTGCTTTTCCAGTTCTTCTTGTTTTTTCGTTTATTCCATCTACTATTTCATCTATAAACATTTTTGTTCCTACTATTAGTTGAACTCTTATAGGTTGTCCTTTATTGCCCATTGAAAAATTACTATCTGATATAGCTTCTACCATTGTTTCATACATTAATTTCTTTGGACTTACAATTTCTGGGTTGCTTCTAGCTCCAGAATACTCTCCACCTATAAAAGCTGTTTCATCATATAATACGCCACCTTTAGCAAGTCTTGGTAATGATAATGTTGATATAGTTCCTATGCTAACTCCCGGCAATTTATTGATTAATCTTATTGCTCCATTAATTAAACCAATTGCTCTATTTATTGTGTTTTGTATCATTGAGATTACGCCATTTATTCCAGACTTAACAGCGTTTGAAATAGCATTTCCTATATTTGTTCCTAAAGTAGAAAAAGTTCTTTTAACATTATCCCATACGCCACTAAAGAAACTACCTATATTTCTAAAAATACCTTTTATTCCATCATATGCTTCTTGAAATTTGTTTCTTATACCTTCTTTTATTTCTGTAACTTTGTTTACTGCTTTATCCTTCATTTCAATAAATTTATTTACTACATTTGTTTTAATTTCCTCTACTTTTTCTTTTGCTTTATCTTTCATTTCGTTAAATTTATTTACGAAATTATCTCTTATTTCTGTTATTTTTTCTCCAACTTTTCTTCCAAGTTCTTCCGCTGCCTTAGTTACTTTTTCAGCTATTTTTCCTGGTATTCCAACAATAAATTCATATGCAAGCCTTATAAAATCTTTTATAAATTCCAATTCATTTCCTACAGTTGTCTTTATACCTTCCCAAGCTCTTGACCAATCACCTGTGAATACGCCTATCCAAAAGTCTAGTAATCCACCTATTATACCTAACCAGTCGCCTATTAATTTTACAATTAATTCTATTGCAGGTGCTACTGCTTCCATCATACTAGTTACAAAAGGTTCTAATGTATCACATAAAACAACTATAAATTCAATTGCCTTACTAACAGCATCTAATAAACTCGTAAACGTGTCTCTTCCTGCACCTTCCCATATATTTTTAATTATTTCTGTTGCTTTCTCTATCACACTTGATATTATTTCAAATCCTTGAACAATTGCATTTACAAAGTTTTGTGCTTGCTCTGTTTTCCACCATTCCTTATATGCATCATATACACTTAATACTATATCTAAAACATTACTAAAAGCATCAGCTAAATTTTGAATTATCTGTGTTCCATTGTTGTCTTTTTCCCAAGCATTTTTCCATTTTTCAGCCATTATTCCAATTGTATCTGAAATTGTTGTTATTATCTGTAGTATAGTGCTACAAATCCTTTCTCCTGTTCCGTTTAACCATACTTCTGCAAAACTTTTTCCAACAGCTCCAAATAACTCTTTAATTTTACCAGCACTATTTCTTATTGAATCCATAAGAGCTTGACCATGATTAGCCCATGCATTTCTCATTGGCTCAAATAACTTAGATAATACTCCTTTAACTTTTTCAGCCCAAGGTATTAGCTTTCCATCAATATTTGATAAATCAATATTAGGTGCAACGTCTCCTACTCCATTTCCACTATCAGAATTATTATTATCTTGTATGTTATCTATTTCACTATGTATTCCTGATAGTTGTTTAGTTTCTTCTTTTGCTTTTTTTGCACTTCCTGCCATATTTGAATATGCTTTTGCACTTGCATTAGCAAATATATTTACCCCTGTAAGAGCGTAAATTAAAGATTGAACTCCTTTTAAAGCTTGATATATAAGATTAACTATCCACTGTATAACTGGTGCTAACGTTGAACCTAGTGCATATTTCATATAATCTATATTTGCACTTAATTGTTTAGCTTGTGTGTTCTGACTAGATAACCATGTATTTGCTACATTGGTTAATGTTGAATATATCGTTTGCAGACCAAATAAAGCACCTGAAATTTTTAATATTTGTCCTAGTCCAACTTTTAATGAGCCACCCATTTTTGATGCCATACTTTTTGCGGAACTTAATCCATTACTTATTTTCTTACTAGAACTACCAGAACTATCCATTTGTTTTTTTACTTGCTGTATTGCATTTTTTAATCTATTTGCAAAAGTATTTGACTTTTGCAGTTCCTTACTTGTGCCGACTTTTATTTTATTGTTATTTGTTTTATTAATATTACTATTAAGTTTTTCTACTTCTGCTTTGGCTTTTTTTATGTCAGCAGTATTTACATCTATCTTAGACTTTTTTACTGTTCCAGTTTTAGTAGTATAATTGTTTATAAAACCTTGTATATCATTTGAATTATAGTTTTTAAAATTTGAAATACTTTCTTTAACTCTGTTTGTACTTTTGTTTATTTCATCTGCTTGTTGCTTAAATCTTTGAGCATCAAAAACATCGCCTAGTACTCCTCTTTGCCCTTTTAACTGTTTAAACTTGTTAGATATTCCTGTTATTTGTCGTCCTATGCCATTAATCTTCATTGATGAAGTATCACCTATATCTGCTAATCCTAAACTTTCTAATTGTTTTTTTGCTTTTTTAGTAGCTGTTGCTACTTGTGATGCCATTTTTTTAGTATCAACTTTCTCAAATATATCTGAACTTAAACCTTTCATTTCCTTTACTGCTTTTTTTACTTCATTAACAGCTTTTCGCAACTCTGGTCTTAAACTATTAACTTTAGCAGTAACTAAAATTTCTATTTCCTCTACTGTAATAAGTCATTCCCCCTTTCCATTAAAATAAGACATTCATAAGAATGCCTTTATTGTAAAAATTTGTATTTAATTGTATAATCTCCTCAGAAAGTGAGGTGATTATATTGGATAGTACTGAATACCATACAAAACTTTCCAAAGCAAAAAGTCAGACTGAACGAGAAAAGATTAATGACGAATTTATGAAACAACGTCGTTCTGTTCGTAAAAAACAAACATTAAGAAAATTCTGCACGGATAATTTATTTGATATCATTAACGCTATCATTACCCTTTTAGCTTTAATAGTTGCAATATTAAGTTTATTATTGCAATTGCAAGGAAACTAGTTGCTAATATCAAGTTGAATATCTGAAATTTAGTTGGTTTTGGAATTGGATATTTATATTTCTTATTTTTTGATTTCATTTTTCCCTCCTATAATAAAAACGCCAGAGTTATCTGACGTTTGATTTTTTAATTTACTTTTAATTGTGATTTTAAAGCATTTTCATATTCTTGTATTTGAATTTGTCCTTCTAAAACTTGATGTGCAAGATTTACTTTTAAGATAATTTCTTCTTTATTTTTCTTTAGCTTTATTTGTTTATCTCTTACTGATTCTATTTCACTTTTTGTTAATAATGTTGGTTTAGATATATCTATGTATTTTGTTCTATTTTGACTATCTTTTATTGCAAAACAATCTCTAATTCCATTTTCATCTTTAAAGCTTGAAATAACTCTATCAGCTTTTGATTTATAATATTGTTCTACTAATCTTTCATTATCTGGTTTTTCATCATATATTTTTACTAATTGAACTACATATTCCTTACTTAAATTTCCATTTTTTCTCATTTCTTCATGGATTCTATCTCTTACTTTTCTATCCATATTATTTTATCCTCCTTATTTGGTTATAGTTTCTATATATTTCTTTTATTTCAGTTAATTTATCTATAGCATCATCTATATCTTGTTCTAATCTATCTTTATCTGATTTCATCATTGAATCTACCCAAAGATATACTTCTGTATCTTTTACTTCTAATGTTAATATTTTAAAAAGTGCATTGTGATAATTAAGTTCTATTGCTTTTTTATTCTCAATCTTTTTAAATTCTTCCTCTAGGAATTGTTCTTCTTTGCTTTTTTGTTTTACTAATTGTAATACTCTTGTTCTTGTAGGTATGTCTTCATTTTCTCTTGCTTCTGCTTTTACTTGTTCTACTATTTCCTTATTAGAAGATAATGTTTCAAATCGTTTAACTTGATTTTCATTAAATCCTAGTCTTTGTGCTGTTTCATATTTAGTTTCTGACTTTGGTTCACCGCTGAACTAAAGTTGTTTTTATGTCAGTTCTCTTTCCTTGTGCCTTAGGTATTTGTTTTAATAAATCCCCAATTTTTACTTCTGCATCAAGCAAAGCTTCTGCCAACATTTGAGCTTCTTCTTTCTTCTGTTCTCTTACTTCTTGTGCAAGTTGTACTTTATCTATCGCTCTTATTTCAGCTCTTACAGATGTTAACTTTTCTCTACCTACTAAAACAAATTTTGCTAAATCTTCTATCTTATCTGGTAAATTTTGATTTTGAATTACAATTCCTTCTTGCATACCTATTCTTCCTTTCTCCACTCTTTTTCTAAATACTTAATAGTTTCTTTATTTTTACAGTCATTATAAATTGATTTTATTATTTCAGCTTTCTTGTTTATATCTTTAATATTGATACATGCTCCATATGTTTTAGTTTCTAAATTTGTATAAAATCCTGTTGATTGATATTGTGACACAAAATCTTTTCTCATTCTATTTCTGCCTCCTTGTTATCAAGTACCCCTTTAAATGTTCTAAACTCATAATTATTTAGATTTATATTTTCTACCTCTTTTTGTGTTAACCATTCAGAAACCATAAATAAATATATGTCATTTACTTTTACTATTAATTGAATCTTGTTTTTATTTTCTGGTTTATAATATTTTGCCATATACCAATTTTCTTTTATTTGAATATAATCACTTTTCATGCCTATACCTCCAACACTTTCATAAGTTTTTTATAAATATTAAATTTAAAAACTCTGTAACTTATTAGCTGTATAAACATAAATCCAATAAAACCTAAAGATGCATATATTCCTAATAATAAAATTGTAAATATTCCTGTTATTAAAATTTGCATAATAAAAAGAAACCTCCTTTAAAATTTTTGTATTTTAAGTTGAGATTTCTCTAATTCTATGATATAATATTTCATAGATAGAGTTAATCTCTAGACGATAGGTATAGTTGTATGTCACCGACCAAAGTTTCTTACAACTGTGCCTATATTTTATTTTTCTAAGTCTCTTTTGATAAGTTCTATAACATATTCATTAAAAGACTTGTTTTCCTCTAATAATTTATACTTAACTTGTTTTAGTAACTCATCATCAATCCTTACTGTTGTCTGTTTAATTTTTCTCACCTCTCTTTCATTGACGTCATAATATCATATGTGACGTCGTGATGTCAAGAGGTGTTTTAATATTTTTTAAATTATTTTTTTGCATAATAAAAACACCTACATTATATAAGTGTTTCTATCATTTCTTTTAATTTATCTCTATCCCATAAAACTACATCATTCTTTTCAGCTTGTTTTTTAGCACTATTAGTGAAGTAGTTGTTTGTTACTACAATTGCAACATGACAATTATAAAAAGATTTGCCACTATAAGCTTCTTGAACTGCTTTATTCCCAACAGGTTGAGAATAATTTTTACATTGGATTGCATATTTTATATCATCTTTTATAGCTATTACATCGATTCCATAATCACCAGAACTTTTTGTAACAATACTATTATTGTATCCTAAACAAGTTAATAATTAAGCAACAAAACTTTCAAATTCAAAGCCATCAAGTTCATCAATATATTCTAATTTACAAGCATCAATAAACTCTATCTTTTCTCTTAATGGATTTATTCTTTCTTCTAATACATTTATTTCTTCTTGTAATTCTATATTTTTGTTTTTTAGTTTCTTATTTTCTCTTTTTAATTCATCAAATGTCTTTTTTTCTTCTTTTATTGTTTTTAAAATACTCTCTTCTTGTTTAGTCATTTTTTCTAGTTTATGTAATGTATTTTCCAATTCTATAATCTGCTTTTTTAATTCTTTTTCTTTTAATATTAATTGATTAATCTCTTGTTTGTATTGATTGATTTCAGATATATTATCTTTATTCAAAGATATATTTTCTAATATCTCACCTTTATAATTTTCTAAAGATGCAATTTGCTTTAATAATGTTGCTTTTATATTGTTAAGTTTTCTTATTCTTTTTATAATAGGTTTTGACAATAGCTTAAATATAAGTTCCCTACTATATAAAAAGCAAATAGAAGATGCTATTATAAAGAATAAAAAGAGTCCCATATCATTTCTTATATAAAGAATACTCATCAATACACATAACAATCCAATCAGAAGTACCATACTTTCTCTTTCATTTGTTCTGTTTTTTGATTTCATTTGTCCTCCATGTAACTTTAATCAAATTCTGCCATATCTATAATTAGTTTATCTATTTCATCTCGTTTGGTTGCTATTTCAACTACCTTTCCAGTATATTTATCTGAAGTTTCTTTTATTTTCTTGTCTAATTCACTATTTGCTAATTCATTACTTATTTCTTTTTGTCTTGTTTCTAGCTCTTGTTTCTTTGACTTTAAATCTTCTTCCTCTTCAGGCGACAATTGTCCTCCTATTAAGTTTGCTTTATAAAGTACAATTTTACTAGCATTCTCATTATATTCTCTTTGTAAACTTGTTTTTTTATTATATAATTCTATATGTTTTTCACTTAACTCACCCGCTTCTTTTTGCAAACTTGTAAGTTCTTCTTGCAAAGTTGCTCTTTTGTCTGCCATCTTTTTTAATTCTTCTTGTTTTTCTTTACTTTCTTTTGATAAGTTATTAAGACTAGTTTCTGTTTTACTCAATTGCTTTTGCAAGTTTTCTATTTGCTCTGTATCTAGCTTTTCTACTACTTTTTCTACTGTTTTCTCTACTGTAACTGTATTTGTTTTTTGGGTTGTATCTGGTATCTTTGTATTTGTTTTTTCTTCATTTTTAACTACAATTTGTTCATTTTTTGTTTCATTTTCTTTATTTCTATTATCGTTAACCTGTTTTTGTAATTCTTCAAGCATAGTTTTAGTGTTAGCCAATTCATTTTTTAAGTCGTTTATCTCTTTACTATTATCAACTTGTTTCTCTTCAATATAATTATCTACTTTAGTAACTTCTGTTGTTTTTGTATTTTTAGTTGCTTGTACCACACAAAAACTCGATACTCCTACTACAGTAACAGCTGATGCTCCAATAAGAATATATTTGACTAATTTCATACAATCATCTCCTTATAGGAGAATTATACATATAAATGTCAAATATTACAACTTAAAAAATATTACAAAATTCGACATTATTTTTATATTTTAGAGGAATTGTATAGTATATCTATGTTTCTTGCAATGAAACTTATGTTACATTTTGATTAGCATTCTTCTCTGCTCTTATAATTGACCTTAATATTTTAGCTTGTTTTTCTGCACTTTGTGGTTTTGTTTCTTTCTTGAACAATTTACTAAACATATCAAATAAGCTTATTGTTTTTGGATTTGTATTTACAATACTAGCTCTTATCAGTTTATCTGTTACCGCTTCTTGTAATTGTACTTCCTGTTTAAATTCATCAATCATCTTAATAGATTGTACTTGCGTAAATAAATTAACTTCTTTATATGTGCTATTCCAAAATTCGTGAGGTTTCATATTAAAATAATAACAAAGAGGCTCTAATGCATATATTAAATCTACCACATTGTCTGCCTCTTCTATTTTTTTACTTATATCATTTATGCTTTGAATCCTTGAAATTCCTCTGCCATTACATTTACTGTTGCTTTTTCTGTTGCACTCTTGATAATATCTTCTAAGTTCACTGATGACATTAGGTCGTTTGTTTTCGCTTCTAATTCTTCCTCTGTCATCTTCATGTTGAAAAAACCTTCTTCATTTATTACCTTTGCTATATCATTATAAATATCAACATAAGTTTTATTCTTTTCTGCTTTATATTCATCTATAAAGTCATATACTTCATCACTTCCTGAAAATGGACTTTTGCCATTTTCATCTTCTGCTAAGATAAATATAATTTTGCTTAAAGCTTCTATTTCACATTCTCTTAATGCTGTAAAAAATGCTTCTTCAAACTTTTTGTTCTTTAAAACATTTGCTATGCTTACTATTTTTCTTGTTTTTAATACTAAATTAATAGACTTTGAACTTGTTTCTAATTTCATAACTTACCTCCTAATTTCCTGCTGTAGTAGGAAAACCTTTGCTTTCCTTAATCTCAGAACTTCTATATAGTTTAACTTTACTTTGTAACATATTATCAATTTCAATTGCGTCCATTCCTAAAGCAATACCTGCTGTAAAATAAAACACAAGTGGTTTTCCATCTGATACTGCTGTTTCGTCTGGTAACTTCAAGAATATATATACATCTTTGTCTAATTCTTCTACTGCTCTTAGCTCGTCCCATTGAGCCTCTGTGTATAAG
>JAGATI010000007.1 GCA_017621295.1 Clostridia bacterium
CATACATAACATATCTTTTACATTACTTACATCCCAATTAGACAAATCACAATTGAACTTTACACATTGACAAAACATATATGACATATCCTTTACATTACTTACATTCCACTTAGATACATCAAAATTTATATTAGCAATATCAGCATTGATTATGTCAGTATTGAAGAATAAGTTAGACATATCTGTTATCTTAGATGTGTCAATACAATTTAAGTCATACTCACCATTGTTAATCAATTCTTCAATATTTTTTATCAATTCAATTTTTGAAGTAGGTTGATATGAATAATTATCTATTTTTCTATTTATCTTGTTGTTTACTAAAAATTCATTTAAGCTTATCATAATTATTCATTTATGTTTATATATAAATATAAAATAAATGGTGGTACAATTAATATGCACCACCACTTAAATAACATTATAAAAATTATGATAAATTATGGACTTTAATCTTCAAAATACCATGTTCCTATGACATCATATATAGAATTCAATACTCTATAGTCTGCATCTGGATATTTGCTACACTTCTTAAACTGATTTTCAAAAAGCTCAAACTTAATGTAGTCCATCAAATCCAATATTTGCTTATGAACAAATATATTTGCATCTTCAACAAAGAATACTTTAAGATGAATCTTATTAAGTGTTTGATATATCTTCTTTACCTCTTCTCTACACCAGTCAGAAATTCTGAGATGTCTTGATTCTCTATACAGAAGTTCTACATTATGCATTACTTCTACTGTGAAAATCTCTTGTACTTCTTCGTTTGTCATAATCTTAAATTTTTAATTGTTTGTTGTTTAATTCTAATTACAATTCAAATATAGTTAGATTTATGACAAATTTCAAAATATTTATGTTAATTTATATTAATCAATACATATTCTTGCTTTCTTAATATATTGATGCTGCATAAATGCATCCACAGAATATCTTACATTTACATCATAATATCCCCTTATTCTCTTTTTGTTTCCATTACCTATAGACATTATTGCAGAGTTTGTATTAGATTCTACATTAGAAGATTCAAGCATACCTAATGACATAGGCTTAAAGCTCCATTTAGTACCTGTATCAAATATAAATGGAAAGTTAACATTGTCTATTGAAGCAACTATTAAGTCATCATTATTGAAATGATTGACACCTTCACTGTCTATAAAATACATTCTATTTATTAAGAATTGATTTGAGCTTCTTTGCCATTTTAATGTATACTTATTTGACAATTTAGTTCCATAGTTGTTTGCTTTGACTGGCTTTCTATATTTAGCATCTTCTACCAACATTTGACCAGTATTTGCATCATAATATATATATTGATATAGATTTCTTAATTCATTTACAATATTATATCTTGACTTATGTGCTTTCAATATAGTGTCTAACTTACATTCAGCATCTAATTGTGTATCAAAATAATCTTTTTCTTCATCATCAAATACATTTATATTTGTATCTGCATATACTATTCTATATTCATATACTTTTCGTATGTCATTATATTCTCTTATTATAGAATATCTTGCTCTTTCTGTATCTACTAAATTATCCACATATTTTTCTGCTTGTGACTTAAGTGTAAACTTAAGCTTCTTTATGTATGCTAATGCTTCAGCTTCTGTGTTGTAGTATGCTATTTCTTCATATACATGTTGGAATACCTTGACATCATACATTACAGGATATACATATACATTATTATCTTCTATTATGCTTATGTCTACAGGTTCTATAACTGGTGAATCTCTATGAATCCATTCTCTATTAGCTTCATCATATTTCCAATATGCTTGATATCTGTCAATATTTATTTGATCATTGTCTAATAGATATTCTTTTGTCACATTATTATATATGTAGTATGTCTGATTTATTTTTGTTATCTGATGAATGTCAGCTGCAACTTTATTACCATTGACATCTACATCTACAATCATCTTTTCATACTCATGATTGTCATTCATAATATATACTATATTGTCAGATATTCCAAGATATGCTCCTGATGACAAATGCCAGTATTTGTCGGATATCAATTCTGACTTAAACTCTATTTCTTTCTTAGCAGTCAAATCAGACTGATACAATATATTATCTATTGTCATGGTAGATATGAATACTACATACCAATAGTCTTTGTCATGCATTACATATGTGTCAAAGTCAAAATAGTTGTCTACTGGATATGTTAATTTAGCCTCACCATTGTCCCAAAAGAATTGTCTATAGAAGCTTATCAATTCATCAGGTTGCTTATATAGATCTTGATAGAAAAACTCTTTGTTTGGCTCTAATGGATTTCCTTTGACATGATTCATGTATGTCATATTCTTCTTATGACAATTCATAGAATCTAATATTATGTCAGGATAAGTAGAATCATCAACATATCTTATCATATCTCCATTTTCATTATACAAATGATACATATGAATTCTATTAAGATATTTTGTATTGTCTACTATAACAGGAGATTCTCTATATTTGTCTATCAATGATTCTATACTATTCTTAACTATATTACTATATGTTTTGTTTGTATCAATCTCTCCTTTAGGCTCTAATTGCTCTATAGAGCGGTCAAATGAATCTGCTAATATATAATGACCATCATCATCCTTTGGTCTATCAACAGGAGTTGGTCTACGATACTTACATTTATTAGCACAACAGTCATTACATAATTCTGAGAATGGACAATAGTCACCTTTGTCTTCTTCCTCAACATTTCTTATAGCAGGCTCAGCATACTTTATCTTTTCAAACTTACTTCCATTTAGCAATTCTCCTATCAAATGTATAGACATACCAAGATATCCGTTTTCTATTATCTTATGTCCTATTTCATCTCTAAGAACTAAATCAAATGTAGAGAATGTTGAATTTGATCTTATGTAGCTGAATACTGCATTAGTACTGACATATCTATCAAGTCTATAATGCATATGCTGGTTGTTTTCTTTAATTATATAGTTAAGATTCTCATATTTTGTATTATCTGCAACAATTTCCTCACCAATCACTTCACCTGTATCTGGATCCAATATTGGCTTACTTTCATAATTCCATTTGAAAGTTGTTCTTGGACCTATTCCATTTTCTATAATCTTACCATCTTCATCTGTACCATACCAGTCTGTAAGATTCCCCATATTATATTCAGGATATTTGTAATATATAGTGTTCTCTATAAAGTCATATGTAACCTCACAATTATATACTATACCAAGCTCATTTGCTATAGAATTAAGCTTATCTTTATATTCCGGATTGTCTAATCCAATGCTTCTCATAGCTTTCATATATTCAAGATAATCATTCCAATTTAAGAATGCTCTATATATCAATGTCAGCTTCTTTATTTGAGAAGTCTCTTCTACAGACAATCTATAATATCCATTTATTATATCATTATAAGCATAATAGTCGTTATTTGATGGCAATGGAAACTTTATGTCAGATATCTGTATTTGACTAGCACGATAGTTGTCTATCTCCCTTTCTGTCTCTTCTTTAGTCCATTGTATTCTCTTTCTTATATTAGCTAAGAAATTTATGTCATTTATCTCAACTAATGATGGAACAAACATAAAGCTGTTGAAGTCAACACCATTGTCAGATATGTTGTTTATTTGTCTAAAGTAATTTAAGAATTCTGCCTTTATAGTTCTTTCATTTATTCCTGGATAATAGCTTGGATCATCTGGGGAAACATATTCCGCATCAGTCTCCTTCAACTCATACTTATGATCTCTTCCATCACTTATATTGTATCTATATATCAACTTACCAAAGTTTAGTTTAAATTCAGGTAATTTAATGACAAAATCATAGTAGTACCAATTTCCATTTACTAATAGACATATCTGATATTTCTTATCTATCCAATAGTTTATATTGAAACTTGTATTGATTATCTTTGGTACTATGACAAACTTAAGATATTCATTGACAACTTTCTCATTTCCTTTGTCATCTAATATTTGAGATTGTGTAAATTCAAAATGAGATTCATATATTTGCTTATCTTCTTTTCTAAGTATTAATACACAATCATAGTATTGTTCCATTTCTGTTGATCTGAACTTTATTGGAACATCTATGCATACATCATTTATGTAATATGTGAGACTTTCTGTATATGCACCCACATTATATGTAGTTGAGAATTCATTATAGTTGTCATCAACATATAATTGATGATTATATATGTATCTTACATTCTCAACTGGAAATGACACAGATATGTTTGGATCAGCTGTCAATACAGGTGGATTACATGTCTTAACATGAGTTGTCTGTATTAACTTAATGTCATTAGCATATACCTTGTGTGCTATAGTAGCAGAATGTACAGATATATGTATTGGTAAGAAGAACTTTTCATAATAGTACTTTAGACATGCAAGCTTAAGTCCAAGCTCATCAAATATGAAGTTATAATATGGCTTATAGAATGTTATGTCCCTTTCATCATATCTCTTTTCTACAACCTTATGGAATAAGTCTTCTAATATTGGCTTATTTTCTCCTATGAACCATTCTTTGTTGAAGTCTTGTGGATCTAAATCTTCAGTATCTGCATTTTCAGGTATTGTTAAAGCTATCATAGTGGAATTTCTAAATGTATGATAGCTGTATATTAAGTCTGAAGATGTATTGAAATAGTCTCTTATATATTGACTTAAGAATTGGGTGTCAGTCTGCAACAACTTAGATATAGTGATATGCTTTCCATAGCCAAACCATTTTAGAGAATCTATAGCAGATTCAAAGTTTCCTGCTTCCATCTTTATATGGTTGTATGCAATCAATATCTCTTTTATCTTATCATTATATATAGTAGTATCTGGAGTTTCATTATAGAAGCTTGTCTGATATATAGCTTTTAGAATGTCTTTAGGTAAGTCTATTCCCATATTCTTACCATTTATTATCAATTCTTCTGATTCATTTACATAAGTACCCCCTATAGTTACTGGACACCATTCTTCTGTATTATCAGCATATTTTACATTTATCAGCACATTTGTCATCCATGTACCTTCTTCATTACAACACCCTATGACATAAAATGGAATCATAGCAAACCATTTGTCATTGTCAGTCAGCTCATCCACTATACTTATGTCATTCATAGACAATGACACTTTAGAATCATTGTCACCATCTATAGATATATATTCATTCATAGACTTATTAGAAGCAACAAGCTCTTGTATTTGCTTTGATGCTACTAATTTGTAATGTTTTGAATCTACACTTATATGTATGTCAACAATCTTTTTTCTCTTATCCTTTATTTCAATCTTATGCTTTACAGTGACTTCTTCTTTCTTTCCTGTTACATTATTGTCATATTCAACTTTTGTTTCTGGATTATATTCTATTATATTTGATGAATTGCACAATTCTTGTATAGTTGCATTATACAATAATGGTCGAATAGCTTTCATATAGTATATTCCAGTTGAAAGCTTACCTGTATATTCATTGTCAATCCAAAATATATAGTCATTTGTGTTGTATTCATATCCGATTGGATATTCATCATAAGATGGTAAAGAAAAAATATGTCCTGTATGATCTATAAACTCCATTTTTTATATAACGTCTTTCTAAATATATATAAAAATAGCTTAAATTAATGATAAAAATAGAGGTGAACAATATAAATTGACATATATGTTCACCTCAATCAAAACAATATTATCCCATAACAAACTAAATATTCTCTCTAAATGCAGCCTAATTATATTCTACAATATTGTCCTTAGACAATTTGAATGTATGATATTTGAATGATGGCTTACATTCTTTCTGACATGCTATCTTCTTATCAATATGCTCATCTGGATGTGCTGTATATTCTCCAGCTGGACATTGTACTTCAGATTCATTTATCAAATCTGCGACAGTTATTGGAATTTGTAGTCCACAAACAGGACATACTGCTACTAATTCTCCCTTTATGAATACTTTATCTTGCATAATGCTTTGTTATTTCCATGTGAAATATTTGAATTGTTTGACTTTATCTATATATTTGAACAACATTATTGTTCTCATATCTATAAGTTGTAGAAATGTTATAAGTACTGTGTTTCCTCTAGTAAACAATGTCTTAGGAACACATAACCTCAATATTCCATTTCTAGCATAGTCATACTTTCTTGCTTTTCCTATGTTGTCATATTGGGTATATCTGTAAGTTCTAAAGTCAAGTGAATTCTTTATATCCACAATTCTTATTAAGATATTTATATAAAAATAAAGTCATTATAGTTAGTTGAAATTGTATAATTGATATTACTATATTATATAGATTATGTCAAATGATAAGATAAATGAAATAATATTAAATAGAGTAATGTCAATAAAGGGATATTTGATGAATGCAAGACTATTACATTTATTAAATAGCTATCCAAACATAAAGACATATTTAGAAAACTTAGTTGATCATTATGATTCATATAACGAAATAATATATAGAATAATCAATAATGATATTGAACAACATTATTGTCCTACTTGTGGAAAGCCATTGAAATATGGGAATTTAAATAGAGGTTGGTACAATCATTGTTCTTATAGATGTGCAACATTAGATCCAGAAGTTCATAATAAGATTGTAAATACTTCAATGAAAAGATATGGAGTAAAGAATGGTGGAGGATCAAAAGAGGCTATAGCTAAAATAAAGAAGACAAAATTAGAAAGATACGGAAATGAAAATTATGCTAATGGTGATAAGATAAGAGAATCATTTAAGAATATGTCAGAAGAAAATAGAAAGCGTAGAATAGATAAGATACAAAAGACAACATTTGAAAGATATGGGAAACATAGAAAAAAGATATTTGAAAAGATAAAGAAGACAAATTTACAAAGATATGGAAAAGAATTCTATACACAAACAGAAGAATATAAGAAATCTGCATATTCTAAAATTGAAAAGACTGTAGAAAAAAGAAATGAGACAAAAAGAAAGAACGGTACATTCAATACATCAAGTTGGGAAGACAAATCATATGACATATTGAAAGAAAAATATCCTGATATAGTGCGACAATATAGAGACAATATCAGATATCCATGGTGTTGCGACTTCTACATACCAAGCAAAGATTTGTTCATAGAATGTAACTATGGTTGGACACATGGAGGACATCCTTATGATGAGAATAATCCAAAAGATGCAGATAAGTTAAACAAATGGAAAGAAAGATATGGAAATTATTGGTGGCATACATGGGTAGAATATGATCCTAAGAAAAGAAATAAAGCAAAAGAAAACAATCTTAACTTTATTGAAATATGGACTGTTAGAGAATTAGAAGAAATGATAGAAAGAGGGGAAATATAAAATTTCCCCTACATATATTATATTGTAACTGTATTTTCAAAATAGCTTGGAGAATGATTCTTATTTATCCATTCATCTATTCTATCCATTTCTTGATCTGCCATGTCTCGCCATATTGAATAATTTAGAGAAACACCACCTGCAAGCTTAAATTCAAAGGTACCCATTATAGTAGCCATAGATCTCAAACCTAAGCAAATGCAGTATCTGAAGAAATAGTAAGACTTATATAAATCTTGAATCTTAAGTCTCTTATATACATTGAGCATTAAGTCAGCATGCCCTAATGCACCAAGAATTATCAAATCATTAGAAAATGGATTATAGTTGTATGTAAGTGGAGTATCAAACATATACTTATACGTCTGTACTTCATATAGAGCTGCAGTTATATCAGTAAGGTTGTAGCCAGTTCCAGAGCCAAATACATCTGACAATGATCCACCACTACCATTTGCTAATGCTGAATTGTTCAATATCATTCTCTCCAATGAGAAGTCTCCCATAACACCGTAGTTGAATGTGTCAGTTGTCTTATATACACCATTGACAGATATTATCTGAGGTGGAAGCTTAGCTATATTGTTTGCTCCACATTTCTCAAATTCTGTAAATGGAAGGCAAAACCAACGTTCTTCTATAGACTGATCATCATTCTCCCAGAAATGTTGGGCAGCTTGCAATATCAATGGTGGTATGGCGGCAGCAGGTATTGGTATGGGTAATGCACAAGACTGTGTAAGTTCTTGTACTATACGTTGAATGAAGTTGTAGTCTATTTGATCTTCAAGCTTTTCTTTTGCTCTTATGAATTCCTCCATACTAGCATTACCTTGAAAGTCACCACCTCGTATACTTACATCAAACATATTGTTCATATAGTTAGAAGTAGAGCCATTGCCAACACCACAATTATTACAAGACATATCTTTATGTATATATATAAAATGTACTTTAGTTAAAAATAATTTGAATTGAATACATTACAGATTCTATCTATATTAACATATATTATTAATTTAATAGAAGGAACTATAAATGACAAATTTATATAGAGGAGCTTTGTATGGGTGAAAAGAGTAGTTTTATTGGTTTAGGATCATATCTTAAGAAAATAAATGATTCATTTGATGCTAATAAGTCATTATCTGATGTACTTGACAGCTTTAGATGCATATCTAAGCAATATCAAGAATTCAATTCTGTAGATCAATCAAGAAACTATTCTAACAACAACTATACATTATGCAATGATGATGAGAAAGAAAGTTTTGATGAGGTAGAGCTTGAATCGTTGGAATCTCTTGTTTGCAACACCATATATGATAGAGTTGGAATATTGTGGAATTGGAAAGAAATATTTGAATTGATAAAGGATCCAATATATAAGAAGACAGAAAAGATTCAACGTAAGGTAGTATATTCATCAATGTCAAATAATCGTCCTATTGGAGATGCTGCATATGCTACTTGGAATGGACTTCAGATTATTGACCTTGACATTAAAGATGATGAGTTGGCAAACAATCTCAAACAACCAATATTTGATGACTTAAAGAAGTTTCATTGGTTTTTGGGTATATGCACATCTGCATCAGGTAAGTCATTACATATATGGACAAAGATAAATCCTATAAGTATTGACTTTAATAATCGTAAGGTTGAGTATTTATGTAACTTTAGACATAAGTACAGCTACATATACATTATAATGCTAAAATATACTGAAAAGTATGGGTATGACAAAGAGAAGATTCTTGATTATATGGATATGGCTATGGCAAAACCACAACAAGGTATATTCATAACTAGTGATGACAATGCTCTTATGAATACAAATTTCATAAATCTTCGTCTTGATGTTGACTTTGAGCCATCATTCAATACTGGAGTTGAATCTATAAATTGGATAACACATCCTGATCTCAAAAGCATATTTTCAAAGCTTGAATGGTTCAGTAATGATAAGTTTGATGTTGACAAAAACTTACAGGTTGAGAACATATCAAACATAAATGAACGAGATTTGTCAAAGACAAATAAGAAGCACTATAAGCACGCTCAACGTTGGCAGTTAGCAAACACACTTACTGCAATATATGGATTTGACAAAGCATTGCAGATAATGTGTCAGATATGCTCAGGAACTGAATACAAAGAGCTTAAGGGTGACATTAAGACAGCATCTATACATAATAAGCCAATATCTCTATGGGCCGTAAATGAGTTAAACAAATATCATGGATTTAAGATTAAGATAAAGGGAGATGACATATATGAGGAAGAGCAACAAAAGTTGAAAGAGACAAAGGAAGACATAAAAAGTCCAACATCAACTATCAATGACAATAAGTCAAATCTTGTAGAAATCTACATAAATAAGAATCAATATCTGTCTGACATAAAAGATAAGATCATTGACAATTTATCTCATATAACACTGCTTGAGGCTGGTGCCGGATATGGAAAGACAGAAATGATAAAGTCATTGAAAGCAAAGACATTGCTTATATTGCCATTTACATCAACAATTAAGTCTAAGGTTGAGGCTTCAGAGACAACATCTGACTGGTTGTATTACTATGGAAACAAACGCCCAACATTAGATGACATTCTTGGAGAGAGAAATATGTCTATGACTATAGATAAGTTCTCAAGACTTAATGTTATGGAGCTTGATACAGCAAACTTTGAGTACATTGTTCTTGATGAATCACATTTGTTGTTTACATCATCTTATAGATCTGTAATGGCTCCTACAATTCAACGATTAGCAAATTGTAAAGCTAAAATAATAATGATGACAGGAACTCCAACTGGAGAATTGCTTTTCTTTCCAAACATAAAGCATATCAAGGTTATAAAGGAGGATACTCGTATAAAGAAGTTTGACATACATTTTTGCCCAACTAAAACAGAACAACTAATAGAGATGTGTAGATGTATGGCAGATGACATTATTGAAGGAAAAAAGATATTGTTTCCAACAAATAATGGAAATCTATATATGGAGCAGGTCACTGGACTTATACAGGAATATCTTGACAAAAAGAAGTTTGAAAGACCATTGAATTCATTTTATTATAAGAAATCTAACTTTAATGATGAATCAATGGACAACATCAATATAGATAAGACTGTAGGAAACAATGACATTGTATTTTGTACTACATATCTTTCGGTTGGTGTTGACATATGTGATAAGTTTACGTTTAGTGTATATTTCAATCAAGAATGGATTCCTCAGGACATTGAACAGTTTGCAAATAGACTTAGAAACAATGATTTGTTCATAAAGATGTTCTTACCAAAGTCAGATGGAGATGTTCCAATAAACTATTACTTTACACAACCGTTGGATTTGTCATTTGACAAAAAGGATTTATTGTTTGCAAGAGATATTGTCAGGACATGTAATGATATGTTAGACCGTAATAAAGAGGAATATAAGTACAATCCTCTAATACAGACATTACTTAGTGCAAACAAATATCTTAAGTTTGATGAGAACAGTGAGAAGTACTATATAGATGAGACAACATATAAGCTTAATGTATTTGAAGAAAGATATTCTAAATACAGCAAACAACTTGAGATAATGTTGGATGGCATAAAGTACTATGGATATAATGTTGATATTGTTGATCATAAGGATGAGATATCTGATGAAAACAAAGAATATGTTGCAGAATACCTCAAAGAATGTAGAAATAAGAGATTCAATTACGTTACAACACAAACAATGCTTTTCTTGGATCATATAACAGACGGTAATATAGACATATATAAAGAATTGTTGGCTGGAAACTACGACATATTTAAGAATGACAAATATGAGGAGGAATCAGGTGACAACAATCTATATACAGAAAACATAGAAATTCTTGAAAAGAATACACCTATAGTAGTTGGTCTATATAAGTTCTATGACATAGATACAATAAAAGACATATATGAATATTGTATTGATGTAAAGCAGAATAGAATAAACTATACTAAGCTAAATAGAATACGGAAATTTGTCAATATAGAATCTAACATACAGAAGTCAAGAATTGACTTTCCAGTATACAAGTTCATACGAGATGCTCAAGATTGGGCAACATTGAATTGTCTTACATCTAAAGAAGAGATTGAGGAGTTCTTAAAAGAATGGGCAGCAAAATATGCAAATTCTGTTAAGGATGTTGTAGTTGAGGACATAAAGTATCTTCAAAAAATATATGACTGGATAACAGAGCTGTGGAAAGTGATTATAGTTCAAGATAAACCAAAGAACAAGGTAATAAAGATATCTCCATTTAAGTTGTTATGGGAACGTAGACAGTCATTGGTTGACATATATGGAAATACTAATACAAAGGAGTTCTTCTTACAAGAGCTTGTTGAAAATATGAATGTTGATGAAGATGAACAAAGGAAAGAAGAAAAGCTACCTGAACTTCCACATACATCAAAATATAAGTTAGATGACATACAACATACACTTAAGAATGTGGTACATTCAACATTTGACTATTTTGACTATTCTAATCTTGATGAATCAAATAAGAGATTCATGGAAAAACAAGTAAATACAAATCAACTTAGAGATAGCCTGTTTGGTAAGCAAAATCAACAAGAAGAGGAATCAACATATACTATGAATAGAAGAGAGCTTGGATTGTTTGATGAAAATGAAGAAAATAATGTACAATTTAATGAAGTTTGTCCATTTTGATTGAATAAATCAAAATAAGTTACTATTATATATACAATAATGAAATGTGATATTTATGAAAGAATGTAATAATGAACATATAATAACATTGGATATTGATCCAAATATGATACAATTTCCAATACAAATAGATAGGTTTGGTAAGCCTATTGTAATAAAGGTATCAAGAGAATTTATGAAAGTATCTCCTGTATATACTGATGATGAGACTATACATTGTATAGGATATGATTCAAAAAACAAAATTATGATGGTAGTAAACCATAAGTTAAATGATGATATTCATAAAAAGCCTTATGAATTGATTCCATATGTCAAATATTTTTATGATGTTTCTGAAAGTACAGTAATGGAATTTATGAAAGCAAAAAATAAGACAAAATGGTTTAAAGATAGAATATGTGGTGTTTATGTTAATTGTGTAGAGCCATTGTCTATATATTTTTGGTAAATGTCAAACATTCAAATACATAACAAATATGAAAAATAAGTTAGATAGAGAAGTTTTGGAGAATGCTGATACAGTTGAGCCATTTTGGGGATTTGCTGTAATGTTTAAGAGAGCAAAAGATGAATTAGCTTTCATCAACTTCTATGGTAGTTCATATTTCATATATGATGATCAAAAGAAGAGGGACAGAATATATAAAGAGATGTTAGGTACATCAGAAGGCAGATGGGGTCCAAATGATATTCAATTGTTTTATAGTAAGTCTAAGACATTGAATCAACTATGTGATTGGGTTGAAGAAACATTTTATAGTTAATATGTAAGACGGTTGTATATTATACAACCGTCTTTATTATTGTAATTTGATATTTTTATATATAATATAAAAATTTATTTTTTTATGATAAGCTTAAATGAATTTCTTATAAACAAGAGAATAAATAAGAAAATAAATCAACATAACTACAAGTATTTTCCACAATCAATAGAAGAGCTAAGTGATACTATAAAGAAACTATTGACTAATGGTGAGCATAATTTAAATTGCATTGATACATCAGCTATAACTGATATGAGTGGCTTATTTTGGTATAATGTGTTCAATTCATCAAAATATTCTGTAGATATAATTGGTATAAAAGATATTGATGTTAGCGATTGGAATGTAAGTAATGTAAAAAGCATGCACAATATGTTTAGAGGATGTAAGAATTTCAATTGCAACATTAGTGGTTGGGATGTTAGTAATGTAACAGATATGTCTTATATGTTTGAAGAATGTAAGTCATTCAATCAACCTATAGGAAACTGGAATGTCAGTAAAGTTACAAATATGTTTAAAATGTTTCAAGATTGTACTTCATTTAATCAGCCTTTAAATAATTGGGATGTAAGTAATGTTATTAATATGAAAAACTTATTTGCTAACTGTATTAAATTCAATCAACCTTTGAATGATTGGGATGTTAGTAATGTAAATAAGATATCATATATATTTTCAGGGTGTAAAGAATTTAATCAACCATTAGACAAATGGAATGTGAGTAATATAAAAGATATGTCAAATATGTTTTTTGGATGTATTAAATTCAATCAGAACTTAAATAGCTGGGATGTTAGAAATGTCATTGAAACAGCATTTATGTTCAGTAATTGTTATGAATTTAACAAACCATTAGACAAATGGAATGTAAGCAAGTTAATATACATGAATAATATGTTTTATAAATGCATAAAATTTGACATTTCATCAATAGACAATTGGAACATAAGTAAAGTAGTAAATATGGAAGATGCATTCTATGGATGCAAAAATAAACCAATATGGTATAGAGAATGATACATATACAAGAATTTCTAGTAAACAAGAAGATAAACAAAAAGATAGATCAAAATGTTTATAAGTATTTTCCCAAAGACAAGAAAGAGCTACAAGAAGTAATAATACAACTATTGAAGTCTAATCAATATGACTTGAAT
Organism: Clostridia bacterium; assembly: GCA_017621295.1. The sequence continues at coordinate 14,038 of JAGATI010000007.1, forward strand.
TGTATTGATGTATCTAATATTAGAGATTTTGGTTATCTATTCTATAATGTTAGAACATCATTGCATAATATGCATTTGTTGAATAAGTTGCATTTGTCTAAAATAGACATATCTCTATGGAATGTCAGCAAAGCAATAGATATGCGGTATATGTTTGACTATTGTGATTTCATAACTAATCAAGACTTTTCTAGTTGGGATGTTAGTAATGTTGAAAATATGTCATTTATGTTTAATGGTTGTATAAATTTTGTTGGTAATGGATTAGATAGTTGGAATACAAAAAGTTTAAAGCAAGCATCAAAAATGTTCATTAGATGTGACAGTATTACGGATTTAAATCTTGGTAGTTGGAACACATCAAATCTACAATTTACTGCATATATGTTTAATCTTTGTAAGAATTTTATTGGTAATGGATTAGAAAAATGGAATGTATCAAATATTCTGAACATGGAGGGTATGTTTATGCATTGCAATAATTTAAATTTTGATGCTTCAAAATGGAGAATATTAGCAACATGTAATACATCCAACTGGTCTTATGATTGTAAGTTGATGACTACATATTCTAAAATAATAAGTTAGTGTAGACATGTCTCTCGCCCTTTCTAAGACACTTTATGTTTTAGCTGTTAAGTTTACCATCTTTAATATGAAAGTGTCTTAGAAAGGGCGAGAGATATGTCTACACTCATTCTAGTAAACCTATATAATAAAGGTGGTATTTCTACATAAAATACCACCTTTGATTTGCATATTTATATATTAAATAAGTTATTTGTCATCATCTTCAGATTTGTCATTATGATCATTGCCATCATGTGATGAAGAATCATTGTTGTCATCATTCTCCTTTTCTTTCTCTTTATCATCCTTATCATTATCATCTTTCTTTCCATTGATGTCAAATATGCAAGGATCTTTAGTCTCTTCAGCACCAAGAAGCTTAAGTATATTCTCAATCAATGTCTTCATATCATCATCTAATGTGTCTTTGTTGTCATATGGATCAACCCATATAGCATCATGACCAGAGTTGTATATGTTGATTATAGAACGTACCATGTCCATCTTCTTACCAAATGGACGACGCTTCTCATATTTGTAGCGTAATGCTACAGATTCTTTACCATCTTGATCTTTTACAGCTTTCCAATAATATTCTTTTGGTAGTTCCATCTTACGTTTGATGACATCTGCAAGCTTTGTTGCAGCTTTAATCTTATCATCATCATCTATAAGATCCATTATCTCTTCTATTGTCTTATCTTCAAGCTCTTCCTCACCATTTACATCTTCATTAAGTCTTTCAATCTCTGATTCCATTACATTGAAAGTCCTCATTTCATTACATTTGCACTTTGGTATGCTCTTTATCTCTTTACTATATATGTCGCTTGGTAAGAAGTACACTACCCAATATTGACCAAGATTGACCATTTTGATGAAGTCTAATCCTTGTTGTTGTATATAGTCCCTAAGAGACAAATTAGTATATAGCTTTTCATCAAGTACTCTATTTACTGCATTTTGATTGATAAACTTACTAGAATGCAGCTTAAGAGATATTCCATCTTCACCTTGATCAACCACAACACCAAGTCTTGTTGCAAACAAATTACGCACATTTGTTATTATGTTGTTTACAGGAGTAAGATGATTCATAACACCTGTTACTGTTGCAATTGCATTTCCAGGATTTCCATCAAATGATTCTCTTAATTGTGAAAGACTTTTCATATGTTAATTATTTGTATTATAATTTCATGTATATATTAAAAATAACAAAAGCACGACCTTCTCAGGCAGTGCTTTATGTTGTAATCGATTATATAAAAGAAAAATATATTAAATTAATTAAGGTTCTGCAAATACTGGACGTACATTACACTTAAGTACTTTAGTACCTTTTTTATTGGTCTGGAATGGTTCTTTACCTTCCTGTATCTCAAATTCAGACACATATACATCAATATCCTGACCAGGCCGATAATTTACAAGTTCAGATACATTCTTTGGAAGAAGTCCTGTAATGCACTCATTTGTCAACTCTACAAACACTCCAGTCTTCTTATTACTGTTAATGATGCCAGTTACTGTACCATGGAACACTTCTGGTGTATACTTAGCATTATCCATCTTACCAAGCTGTGCTCGATTATATATGTTAAACATACTAACCATACCATTAATTTGCAATACTCGCTTACGAGAACCTACAAGTGACAAATCAACTTCACCTGTACGATAGTCTCTACGATATTCTACGAACTTTTGAGGTACAATCTGTACATCTTCACCTACCCATGATTCAAAATCATGCTCAATGTTCAATACAATATGTGATCCAGGAATGAACACTGAATTAGTATAGTTCTTACCTGTAAGCTCATTAATTGTCCAGATATCTGTCTTACAAATATATCCTCCATTTACAAGTTTGTCAATATGAACAGTAATAGCATCCTCATTCTGAATACCCTTATCAATCTCTTTCTTCCATGCTTTGTAGTATGCCTCAATTACTGACACATAATATTTGCCATTTTTCTTCTCTCTGACAGTGAACATCATTTCATTGTTATGTGTCAACAGGTAATTTTCAACATGATCAAAACAGTCATTGAAATTTTCTTTAGCAATAAGCTCCTCCTTTACACCAGGAATTTCAAAAGAAAGAACATTCTTACTAAATTCCTTCACCTTTCCAAGATAGGATTCACCAATTTCAATAACAGTAACTGTATTTACTGACTTATCCTGCTTAACCTCTGGAGAAATCTCCTCACCATAAAATACTGCAAATGACTTTGCAATACTCATATTTTTATAAGCCTCCTTCATGTACTTAATTCGTTCCTTGTCATTCTTGAAATCATTAAATACATCTGTCAAGTCAGCAGCCGTAATCAGCTTTGTCTTTTTTTCTTTCATTATTTTGTTTTTATAAGTTAAGTAAAATGTTAAACAATAAAAATTAATAAACTCTCTATGTTAATATATATTAAATATAGATATCAACTAACTAAAATTTCAAACAAATATGCAATTTTTTTAAATTGCTTGTACTAAGTCATCTGCTTCATCTGTCTTCTTTGGATTGCCCATAGAATCTACAGCTTTAATGCATTTACCAGTATCATCCCATTGATAGTCAAACATCTTTGATTGCATCTTAACTTGTCCATGAAGTATGTTTGGTACTTCTTTCATATCAATCTTAAGTATTATTGCCTGTCTACCATCTCTTGTCATTATTGGGCGTTCATCATTTATCCATTGATCTGTTATCTTTTCACCTTTTACCTCTGTAATGTTCTGTACACTTATTTGTGACAGACATATACTTGGAATGTTTGTATATGTGAACACTGCTTCCTTTTCTTTCATAAAGGTGTCTTTATACCACTCAATGTTCTTTTGTTTCAACTTAGACAAATCAATCTTTATTATGGCTAATCCATATTTGCTTACTTCTTGCCATATGTTGTTTGTTGCCATGCCACTGAAATATTCTATGTATTCTTTGTCATATTCTGTCAAATCTCTATTAGTTGAAAACATATATATTCGTGACAATTCAAATTGCTTATCTGAAACATCCTTACATCTAAGTCCATTTTTCAATATAGATTCTACTCTATTGGATGATGTAAAATGATATCCTATACCATTATTGTCCCATACTTGCTTATATGCACTTTCTAGATATAGTGGACCTACAAATATTGTCTTATCTATCTTATTTATTGTCTTAATATAATAGTTGAAAAATTTAAGTAGTCTATGAAGTTCGGGGTTTAATAATATGTTTAAGTCATTTACTTTAACAATAAATGACTTTTTATCTCCATTGCCATAGTAGTCTTCATAACTCACTATATATTGTGACAACTTTACAGACAATTTCTTTTGTAGTAACTTATAGTTATGAGACAATAGATTTTCATTAATGAAATCATTTAAGCTAATATCTGTAAATGTTTTTGCTATATTGTCAGGAATTTCTGAATCATAATATTCTCTTATAAATTCATATTTTTCCTGTTCTGTTTCTCTATTCTCTACTAAATTTTTTATTTGAGATTCTATATTAGAACATGCATTATAAGACTTAAGTGATTTCATTAAAATCTAATCTATATTATATATTTGATTAAAAATATCATTCTTTTTCTGGATTTTCTATATATCCAGAATTTATAAAACGTCCAATTAAATCTTTTATTTCTTCATTATATTCTGACATAGGACGATTGAATATTTCATCTGAATCAATATAGTTATAATCAACTAAGAATGAAGCAAATATTGCAGCAGGAGTAAGCTTATAGTTAAAATTAAGGTCATATTCATTATATGCTATACCATCATCACCAATGAAGATTTCTCCACCATCATTTGTCTGTATTACATTAGTTATAGTTATATTCTTTGTAACTTTACCATTCTTATCAATTACACCAATTTGAGTACCGATCAAATCTTTAACATCTTGTTTCTTAATGTCCTCTTTCATAATATGCTAATTGTTTATATGATTCTTAACTATAGTTGAAGCAAGCTTACCATCAACATTCTTAAACTTCTCTTTAATCATTTTGATTACATTACCCATACATTTCTGTGTAATTGTGCCATGTTCATCTATAATTGTCTGTACAAAATTCTCAATCTCTTCTGCACTTGCCTGCTTTGGAACAAACTGCTTAATTACTTCAACTTCTTCCATCTCAGCATCTGCTAAATCTTTACGTCCACCTTCTTCATAAGTCTTAGCTGACTGCATTCTCTCTTTTATCATACTATTAAGTACTTGAATCTCAGTATTGTCATTAAGTTCAGGTGCATTTTTCTGTGTGACAAATTCAAGCATCTTTGCCTTTATCAACTTATATGTTGCAGCATCTTTCTTATTACCTGACTTAACTGCATTCATAATATACTTTGTATACTTGTCTATAATATCATTTTTATTACTCATAATTATTTAGTCTCCTTCTATATTAGCTAATTGTTGATTATATGAATCATTGTCATTGTCATCATATTGTCTTTGTTTTGTCTTGTTCTGCATCCTTCTTATTTAGATAGTTTTGAATGTATTCTTTTGTTCTTGGTAGAAATGATGACTTATTTACACACCAATTGAGATAGTCTCTATCTGCTGCATATACTAAGTCAATAGGAAGATTCTTATATTTTCCAATTGAGAAGCAAGGTACAATCTTACCTTCAAACTCAAATTCAAATATTATGTTGTCTTCAGTAAGAGGTGTGAATGAATCATATTCCTCAATATTTTGTTGTGCATAGAATACACCAATTGTTGCCATGACATCGGAAAATGCATCATGTGCTTGAAGACCACTTTCTGTCATAGTTTTATGATAGTATCTCTCATATGTAGCTTCAAGACTATTTCCATTTCTACGTTTTTCTTCAGCAAATGCATCATAGAACTTACATTCAAGAACATTCCAATCAATTCCAACCTTGTCAAACTCAAATTTCAAAAACGGTACATCAAATGTTGTGCCATTGAAAGATAGAATGTCACAATCTTTAATGAAGTCATATATCTCATTTGCAATATCTTTAAAATATGGCTTGTCTTTTAAAAAGTTTGGATGAATTCCATGTTTCTTATATGCTGCAATTGTTATTTGATAGCTTCCAACAGGTTGTACATAATACATTCTCCTGTCTAATACTTTTTTTGTATCTCTATCAAACTTAATACATGCTATCTGGATAATCTGATCTTTTGTCCTATCAAGACCAGTTGTCTCAAGATCAAATGCTACTATTGGCTTACTCATTTGTTCCCTCCTCTTCATCTGTTATTACATCACACATATCTGCATCCGATGAATCAATTGCACCAACTTCCTCAAATAAATCATATATATGATTAGATGACTTACACCATGCATTATATGTTCTATCCGAACAATTTACTAACTCTATATAGAAATTTTCATGAATTGTGCGAAGAATTTCTGCATATATTATTGTAGCTTGCTTAAATATAGAATATTGCGCTTTTGATACTGCAAGATTCTTACCAACAGAAACATCTGGTGTGTCCCTTTCATCACATACTGACTTACCTATAGCATGCAATGGAATCATACCATTATCATCTATAATAGATTCAATAAACTTCTTTACTGGATCAATTTTCATCAACATATCATAACAAGACAACTTCTTAATGTTCAATACAGCAGTAATGTCACATTTTGTATTTCTGTTGTCATTAGATTGTACAACTTCTGTATCTATAAAGTATACATAAGTTCTAATTTTCTTATCAATCATATTTATTTGCTTTTAAATTATTAAATATTATATACTAATATAGATATAGCAATTAGAAATTTCAATTGTTTCTTTATTTTTAACTATACAAGTTTAATATCATAACATACAATATATTTTAGCAACAATGGATAGAAAGACAAATTTGTTCTATAATGCTTTATCTCAAGACAGTAATTTCTTAACTTTCAGCAACTATACTGAAAGTATGACAGGAAATTTTTTATCTACAGATACTAAGCTTTTTCCATCTACATTCTTATGTCTTAAGATTCCACGTCTACAATCATCTGATGCAGACTATAGAATAGTTAAGCAAGAATTCATACAAAACTGGCTTATTAGAAGATATGAGAATAAGCTTGCTTTCTTACGTGACTATTGTAAGAAAGAAGATGATTTTGTTGAATCTAGACTTATGCCCCTAAACTATCTGTTAGAATATATATATGAATATGATCCAAATACAGAGATAACATATGTAGACAACATAACAGAACAAGACTATAATGGTACATATACTGATACTATATGTATTATAGATTCTACTAAGTTCAAACATGCTAATATAGTGAAGTTAGAAGATGAAGATGTTGAAGATCTATATGCTGACTACAAATATTCTGATAAAGACAAACAAAGATATCCATATAGCTACAAATATCTATATGGGTGGTACAATATAGCTAAAGAGCAATATAGAAACAGCTTTGATATGAACTGTGATGGTCATGTTGATGAAGTTGACTTAGAATTGTTCAAAGAAAATGAAGACAAAGTAAAAGCTTGTATTAAGATTGAACATCCAGAATATAATGATGAATCTATACAAGCAGAATATGACATAAGACTTGAACAAATAACCGACATGGTCAATCATAATGCTGGTGCTAGAATTAATGCAGAAGCTGTTGGTCCTAAGTTTAAGAAGATAGATACTGTAACATCTATAATAGATGGTGAATGCAATTGTAAAGATACTGACAAATGCATAAAGGATGAAAATGGAAAGTGTTGTTGTCAAACAACAGGAAACATCATAATAAGCTATCCTACATATGAAGAGATAGAAAATAGTGAAGACATATATTTGTCACCATTGTTTGACTATCCAAAATATCCTATTAGAGAAGACTATCTTACAGATGATCTATATGATGAAGCTATAAAGAAATATGAAAGTGCAGACAAATACTATAGAATAACAAGTAATTTGTCAAAGATTGAATTTATAGAAGAACCAGACATTGTAGACAATAATTCAATACAAAAAATAGAATTTAATGTCATCATACCTCTATATGATGTAATAGATATGAATACTGATACAAATTCATTCATTATAGATGAAGTAGATGAGATAGACCTACAAAATGATTTGTCTAATCCAACACTATATATAAAGAATGTTCCTCTTGGAATGTGGTTTTCTGGTTCTGAACCCATAGTGTTGAAAAGAGATGCAAAGTCTAAATATTGTCCATCATGGTCTTTAGTAATAGGATCACAATTTAAGCCATTTCCATATTCTAAAGAAATTCCTGATGAAATAACAGATTCTGCTAAAGCAGATGCTTTCATGACATTCTCTCAGATATTGACAAAACAGAATGAGATGATAGATAAGATGTCATCATTGTTTGATAGAATAAATGATTTGAATTCTAGAATATCTGCAATAGAAAGCAACATATCATCAATAGGGACAGCTTACAATATTGATGGAATAAATCAGAATATGATAAACTTTCAGCAATATATAAACAATCAATTGATTGAAATCAAAAATACAATCGCAGAGCGTGATCTTGTTTGGATTAATCGTGAGGGATAGATGAATTGAAACTTATATATAATTATGATAACAAACAATAGTCTAAAAGAATATTATGTTAAGCTACAAGGCTTATATGATAATGCTGTAAATATGCTTACAGCTATAAATCAAAGTCTTAGCTCAACAGCTTCAGAAGTTACAATTACTATGCATCAAGATGATGGTACTGTGACTACAAGCAGAATACCCTCATTCTTATATCTTGAAAATAAGTTAGAACAACTTGACACTAACTTTTCAAGTTTGTTCAATATGCCACAATCTGGGGAAGCTTGGTTTGGTAAGACATCTGGTATGTATAAGTTGAATTTTGTTCGTACAAATACTGCACCAATACAACCAGAATTTTCTACTAGCAACATATATGCTAGTATGACAGACAACAACTTCTTAAAAGATCTTGTATCTCCTAAGACATTCTTAAAGATAGATGTGTCAAACTTACCTGACAATATAGAAAGCATATATATGAAGAAGATTGTATTCTTCAATTCTGACATATTCACTGCATTACAACAAATGAACATATCTACATATGAAGAATATAAAGCTGCTCTATATAACTTCACTGCTGGTGCTGACTATGAAGAATATGATTCAATATTGCAACTCCCTATAAGAAAAGATACATATAATTCTAGATTTCAGATTGAGGAAATTCCTTCAAAAGACATTGACAATCCATGGGTAGATTCATCATCAGGTAATGTAAAGAAGCTTTCATATAAGATTAGATTAAATACTTTAGAATATACAGATCAAGAAGATACTGCAGTAACATTCAATATCAAGGTTGGTGACTATCTTTGCTTAGGAAATCAACTTGTAATATATAGAGTAAAGAATGTCAACTATGAAGATATGACAGTAATTATAGAAGAATCTGTAGGACATATTGCTCTGCAATCTTACTATGAGAATACTGAAATGGTTTTGCAGATATATAATGATGATTATTCTGCATATCATTATGTTCAAGTTCCTCTTGAAGAAAATCCATATATATGCATATTCTTAGGTACTATATCTAACAATATAAGATCATTATTATCTACTGGATATCTTGTAGACTTAAATACTATATATATAAAAGATGCAGGTGGAAACTTTATAGATGATGCTTATGGTAATCATATGTCTTATATAGACTACTACAATAAGTATTGTACTAATATTGGTGACTTAATACTTGGGCTTACAGAATCTGCATATCCTCAGACATCTAACTATAATGCTACTACTTTAAATGAAATTCAGGAAGGTTCTGAAACACAAAAGTTTGTAACTACTACATTAGATACTGAAAGCATACTTAGAGTAGTCCCAATAAATAAGCATCTTACAGATGATGTTACATCAGATGAGATTGTAAATCTTCATGCACAAAAGAATGACATAAATTCTAAACTACAGACTATACAGGACAATATCAATCAAGTATATACTACTATAATAACTACTGATTTTAGTCAACAAGTTACTATAACACAACAAGCATTACAGTCTCAAATACAACAATATTATACTGAAAGAACTAGCTTACAAAAGCAGTTAAATGCAATAATAGACAACATAAATTCTAAGGCTATGGATCTTAGAATAACTGGTTCTGAAGTAAAATATAGAATAAGAGGAATATCTGACTATACTAAGATTGAAGATTATATAAGAAGTATATCTAATGACAAAGTATATGTCATAGGTATGGATCTTGAATATAAGTATAAGTCTACATCCAAAGATACTACAACAATCACAGTAATAGATTCTAATACATTTACTGACTGGATAAAGTTGAATAATATAGACAGACAACGTAAGTTAGTGTTCAACAATGCTGTATCTTCATTCAATCTTGATTTTGTAGAATATAATGGAACTGATAACATTATCAAATGGAATCAGATTGACATACCAATTCAAGAAGGTGAAGATGTAGTAATTAGAGTAAGATATAAGATAAATGTTGGGCAACCATTTGTAAACATATATACACCTTGGTCTGATGAATACGTTATGTCTTTCCCAGCTGAATATCAGAATAATGTTGAGGTGACATCTATAATAGATACTAATAGAGATGATTCTATTAAAGCTGCGTTTTCAAAGACATTGATAGATGAAGGATATTCTGAACATGTACAAAATAAAGTTGTATCATCTGAACAAATATTCTATCATCAACCAGAAAACATATATTCAGGATTCAATACAGCAGAAAACAACCTCATATCACTTAAAGATAAGCTTACCTCTATGGTGAATGACATAGAGACATATAAGACTATCATTGATAATGCAGCAAATTCTAAGTTTGAAGTATATGTCACATACGATGAATATGAGATATTGCTTAGTCCAAATACTATAAATAAGATTAATGTATATAATTCTGATCATATAACAGATTCTTTCATAAAGAAAGATATGAACATTGTAATTAAGAATACTGGTGATGTAAGACTTAATTTATATTCTATATTCCCTGGTAATGTTGACATTCCTCTTATATGTACAAATATGCAGTTCTATGATGAATATATAGTGCATTATGAACGTGTTCCATTATTCATAAATAATGTTCTTAGTGGTCAGTATCTTGGACAATGGATATATTTTAGACAAGATAACGTATTTACTGGAGAAGACATATATTTTATGGATGCTACTCAGAATGATGAAGACAGTAAGTCTATAGGATTAGCATCAAATATGAAATTTGACATATATCCAGCAAGATATCTCAGCAACAATAATGATCAGGTATTGCTTGGATATAGAAAGAGAGCAAACAATGCTACAGAATCTATAGATAAGATATACTGGAGTTCTATAACAGTAGCTGACAATGGAGAAATGTTGATATACAATCCAGGATTTGCAAATGCAGAAAGTATAAATAAGATATATGAATCTGCTACATTAGATACTTTCATATATTCTAACTATGGTGAGACTGTAATAGACAATAAATATCTTATGAGGTTTGAAGACATAAAGGGTACAAATAAAGCTAGCCAGATAGTATATCTTGATGATAAGACATCTATAGCTAATTTTGCTACTAACTATCAACCAATAAACTTCAATATACAGTCTGACTTCAACGGTGCATTCTTATTCCCTAATATAATAAGTAAAGAGACATTGCTGACAGAAGGTGGGGAGAAAGATTCAATATTTGTTGAAGTTGGTGAATCAAAAGTCATCCCTATAACATTTGAATACTTTGTTGATGGTACAGATATGACAAAGATATCTAAGTCACTATATTTTGACTTAAGAAATTCTTTAGTATCTAATCCTAAACACTATATGATAGAGGTTACAGGAAATTATGACTATACTGCAACTGGTGACATATATTCTAATATAGACAACATAGGAATAGAAGATAATGCAACTACACTTTAAATTTAGACATGGCAAATTATACAACATATAGTGATTTCTATAAAGTAAGCTTCATTACTACTAAGTCAATAAACATACCTAAATTGCTTAAGCAAACAGGTGGACTTATAATAATGTCAAATGAAGATGACATTAGATGTACAGTAAATCCCGATCATGGTGTTCACCATCCTAAGTCACTATGGTTCAGAGGTGATATGATTGCATCTGGATATGGAGCACTTTGTCAAGAAGAAAGAGACAATCTAACATATTTAGCTGGTACTTATACATCGTTGTTTACTGGTATAGATCAAGAGTTGACAGACATTTCAACATGGTTAAATACTTATTATGGAGAATTTCAAAATGCTATGTCTTATACCTATGGAGAGATTGATAGGGTAAAGCAAGAATCTTATTCATATTCAAGTTTGCAGATAAAGAATCTCATAGGTTGTGCTCCTGACTATCTTGACACACTTGGTGAAATTGCACATTGGCTTGAACATAATAAAGAGATTGGCATGGACACAATAAAGCATGTAAAAAATATTGCTAACTCTTATGTATGGTATAATGATGAAGTTGAAGCTAGCTATTGGAATACAAAGACACCAGTTGATACTTCTTTAGTAAAGAACTATAATAAGTATGCATATATAGGTGAATATGGATGGGATGTAGAGCCAAATATAGTATATTATGCACCTGGACATAAAGACAATACAGAAGGTGCTGTACTAGTAAAAGACAATAATGGCAACTATATAGTAAAAGTTCAAGAAAGAGATTCAGAAGGAAATCTAATATTTTCTTATGACAATGCTGGAAATTTAATACCTGTATATAAGCAATGTTCATATGATCCAGGAAATGTTACTGACAGTTTTGAATCATTTAAGACAGTGTATAGTGGAATAATAGCTATGAAGGACTATCAGACATCTACACATTATGCATACAATCCTACATTAGCAGACATTCTTGATTGTATTATAGAGCCCTATCCATATACTGCACCAAATGTTGAACTTATAGAATGTTTGCCTGCTTATGCAGAAGTTGGAGAAATGATAACTGTAACATCTTACTATAGATATTCTGTAAATGATGCACAATCTATATCTAAGATAAATGACAAATTTGTAAATTATACATACAATACATCCGGAATACATGTAGAGAATATACCTAATGTATCAATAAATAGTATTGGAATAAATCATATACCTTATGACACTACTTATACTTATGCATATGGACCAGCAGTACAACAATATTATCCGCAACTTATAAGAAAGGGAATTCCTCAACTATGTGATGATGGAAAATGGATAAATTCAGGAATTGGTAATGGAATATTTGATGCCAAAGTATATGGATTACTTAAAGTATATGGAAATGTATTAACACCTGGAAATTTAAATAATGTACCAAATTCTAAAGGAGAAATAAAGAGTGGTAATTCAGAATTCATATATGATTATGACAATGATGTTGTAAGAATAAATATGGGTAAGTTTGAATTCAATGAATCACATAATGTAGTATGGTTTGCAATACCTACTTCAATATATGAATATAGAGCTTACATAAGGAATATTCATAGCAACATTATGAATCCTCTAAACATAAAGAACACCAGCGACATATTCACATTCTATACTCAAGCAACTAATATTAGCTGGCATGATAACATAAAGTATTCTGTATATTACGTCATAAACAATCGAAGTACTATGGCTAATGACTATGAGCTTATAATTGATCTTAAGAAGAAATAATACAATAAAAGGTGGATGATATCATCCACCTTTTATTGTATATATAACTGGTACATTATTTTTAAATATACATAAAGATAATCATTTTATATATTAAAGATATGCCTATAATTGAAGTTGACAACAAGAATTTATATGCAACATATAATGACAATATCATAGACTTTGGTGCATCATTTAGAAGATATAAGAAAATGCCTCTAGATGAGAGTGATGTCCAACAATCTTACAATATGTTGGAATCAGAAATGTCTAATGCAATTTCTCCAATATATAAGGGGCAAATAGTTTCTGTAACAAATCAAAATGTCCCAAATACTGGATTGTCATATTCTCCAGGTGCTCCATATTATATAGGGAATGAAATAGGAAATAAGACATCATACTATGCTGATAGATTGATGACACTTTCTTATTTCAACTATATAGAAGCATCATATTATGTCAACAAATATCAGCTTGGATCTTATTATACCGGTGTAGGCAAATGGAACAACATAATTGTTGATCCTACAACAAGTAACATAATATATAATGCATATTCTGAAATATTCAATGATTATGTAAGCAATCATGCTGTTGGTGCATATTCTCATGTAGAAGGTTCTGGAAATACTGCAACAGAAAAGGCTACATATTCTCATGTAGAAGGCAAAGGAAATTTAGCTGATGCTAATGCTGTTAGTGTAGGTGGTACAAATAATAAGAACTATGGTGATTCGTCTTTTATACATGGTACCGGCAACACTAACTATATGTCAGGTGAAAATTCTATAGTTGTAGGTAAAGGAAACATAAATAGCGGAAACTCATCATTAGTTACAGGTAATGATAATGAAAATACAGGTGATTATTCTCAAATAGCTGGAAATTCAAATGTAAATAGTGGTGTTAATTCTAATGTAATTGGAGAAAACAACATTAATGATGGTGACAATAATTATGTAAATGGCTCAAACAACATATCTGCAGAAAATAGTGGCAATTCTATAACAATTGGTTCAAACAATAGCAATAATGCAGAAAATACATTTGTTAGTGGACACAACAATGTAAGAGTAAATGGAGAAAACCATATAGTTAGTGGGCATGAAAATATTGTTGATGGATATTCAGATTCTGACATAGTATCTGGCAATTCAAATAAAGTTACATATACTAATGATACTTTAGTCATTGGTAGTGGAAATATTGTAAGTTATTCATATAATTCAATAATATCAGGTTCATTTAATGAAGTTACTGGAAACAATAATAATGTTTCAGGATTGAATAATAATGTAGTAGGAGCTAATAATGATGTTTCGGGTATTAACAATAAAGCATATGGGAGTTCATCTGTTGTTACAGGTACAAACAACTATACAATAGCTTACAATTCTTTTGTTGGTGGTGAAGGAAATAACAATATTGGTGATAATGTAATTATAAATGGCACCAACAATATCAATGAGGGAAATAGTTCACTTATTGGCGGCAATAATAATGTCAACAAAGGTGATAGTTCTATTGTATGGGGTGACAATAATACATCTAATTCCACTTATACGTTAATAATAGGCAACAACAATACAACATATGGTAATGCTGATGGATCTATTGTTGTTGGCTCACATAATATTGCATATCATGAAGGATCTATCATAGGGGGTTCTTATGCTATTACATCTGATGACACCATATTTGCTATAGGAATAGGTAAAGATGGAAATCCAAGTAATGCTATAGAAATAATAGACAATCCATTCAATTCATATTCTACTACATATCTAAATGGTAATGCATTCAGCTATACATGGAAGAGAGACAATAATGGAAATCTTGTTGGGTATCCTTCATTATTGATAAATGAAGACTATTTCAATACATATGGTGTGTCTTTTGATAAACTTGGTACTTACTATACCGGTGTAGGTAAGTTCTGGTTTAATGGATTTTCTTACAGCAATCAAATAGGCTCTTATGGAGAGATATTCAATGAATATGCTTATAATAGAGCATCTGGGTCTTATAGTCATGCTGAAGGTAAGAACACTTATGCATTAGGAAACTATGGATCACATGCTGAAGGTAATAGAACAATAGCTATTGGTGAGAACAGTCATGCTGAAGGTGCATATACACAAGCAACACAAATGGCTTCTCATGCTGAAGGTAAGTTGTCTAAGGCTGTTAAAAATTATGCTCATGCTGAAGGCCTTGGTACTTACGCTGCTGGATTAGGAGCTCACACAGAAGGTACTTATACATCAGCATATTATGATGGTGCACATGCTGAAGGTGCATATACAACAGTGAATACATATTATGGACATTCAGAAGGATTACTTTCATCATCAAATGGAACAGCTTCTCATGCTGAAGGCTATATGTCTTATGCTAATGGTGCATATACACATGCTGAAGGTGAAAATACTTCTGCAATTGGATTAGGATCACATTCGGAAGGTGGTGATACTTATGCAGAAGGTCAATATTCACATGCTGAAGGAATAAGTACTTTATCATATGGTGTTGGTTCACATGCAGAAGGTCAATATACAAAATCAAATGGATTGTATTCACATACAGAAGGAAGTAATACAATAGCTAATGGAAATAATGCTCATGCTGAGGGTGAGATTACAGAAGCAATAGGACGTAATAGTCATGCAGAAGGCAGTGGTGGAAAAGCATCTGGAATTGCTAGTCATGTAGAAGGAATTATGACAATAGCATCTGAAAACTATTCTCATGCTGAAGGAAATGCAACAACAGCTACAGGTGAAGGCTCACATTCTGAAGGCTATAATACCATTGCAAGAGGAATAAATTCTCATGCTGAAGGTGCTGAAACTCAAGCAAATGGACAATATACTCATACTGAAGGTAGAAATACTAAAGCAATTGGGGTTGCTTCACATGCAGAAGGATATAATACACAATCATTAGGCACAAATTCTCATGTTGAAGGTAATACCAATTATGTAGATGGCAATTCTAGTCATGGTGAAGGTGAATACAATATGACATATGGTGCATCTTCTCATATACAAGGAAGTCATAACTACAATAATGGCAACTATTCAAGTGTAGAAGGTCTAAACAATATATCATATGCTATAAAGACACATGTTGAAGGTGAACATAATATAACATATGGTAAGCTTACACATGTTGAAGGATTGCATAATAGTCTTGTAAATGGTACATCAGATACAAGCATAAATTCTATGTCAATGCCATCTTATGCACATGTTGAAGGAATATATAATACAACATCTGCAATGAATTCACATGTTGAAGGTATGACAAATACAATTGAATATAGTTCAATAAATTCACATGTTGAAGGTGCATACAACAATATGTCTGGTACAATGTCACATATTGAAGGATGGCGAAACAATATTACAACTGCTGGTGCATATTCTCATGTTGAAGGTGCTTACAATATTGACAATGCTAGATATTCTCATGTTGAAGGTATAAAAAACACAGTAAATACTGTATATACTCACGCTGAAGGTGCAGGAAACATAACAACAAATAATGCATCATATTCACATATAGAAGGTGTCAACAATACAATATATGGGGCATATTCTCATATAGAAGGATATAATTCTGTAACATATGCTGAAAATGTACATATAGAAGGTTCAACAAATAAGATACTTGCTTCAGGTAAATATGGACATGCTGAGGGTTGGGGCAATCAAATTGGTGGAAAATCTGCACATTCAGAAGGCATAGGAAACATATCAAATGGTGAAGCTAGCCATACTGAAGGTTTAGCCAATAAGTCTACTGGAATGTATTCTCATGCAGAAGGTACTTATACATTAGCTAATGGAATAGCTTCTCATACACAAAATAGAGCAACCCAGGCATATGGATCATACAGTTCTGCAAGTGGTCTATTTACTTATGTTTACAATAATGCAGAATATGGCATAGGTAGATATAATAGATCATATACACCACAAGGTGACAAACTATATAGAAGTCATTATACACATGAATGGGATGGTACAACATATACATCTAACTTAATATGGCCTGAATTTGAGAATGAAGGTGGTGGTGGTACAATATTCACTATTGGTGATGGTAGTGGAATATCTTATCAAGAAAATCCAAGCCATCCAACAACATATAGACACAACATAATGGAGATTCATAATGATGGTGCTATGGTTAAGCATTATTCATCATACTTTATGAATGACATATTTGGACCAGTATCTTATACTTATGTTGAATCTCTTGGAATAAGTGCATATTTAAATACTGTATTAGCAGCATTACTTGAGAATCCTAAGTATATAAGACCAGTTGTTGGTATGGCGTTTAGAGCAACATCTGCAACATCATCAGCTGGAACACAAGGAACAGGCACTATAGGTAATGTAGGAAACAATACTACATTCTACACATCTTCTCAGACATTTTCATTTGACTATGGACAAACAATTCAGCCTTACATAACTTTTAGGGCTGCATATGTTGCACCTAATATATCTGACTATGATCCTATATATCATACATGGCTTGGAAACAGACTTGGATATTCTGAAGGTGTTACACAAATATCTTACAACTATCATGTAAATGGTACAGGACCAAAGGTGTTGTCAAATACAAGCTATACTCCTGGAAGACATTCAAAATACTCTGGAACAAATAACTTAAAGAATGCTTATGCTATACCCGAAAATCATTGGGGATTGACATATCCTTATCTTAAGAAATCTATGACTGATGACTTAGGAATATTTAGTGGGGCATTATTTACATATGACAATAACAGTGGAAAGCAAACACTGACATATACTACAGGAAATATAGCTGATGGAACAGTATCTAACTGGTGGGTATTTAAAGATTCAGTAACTTTGACATTACCATCTATAAAGCTTGGTACCGAAAACACATACACTATTGCTCAGTTGACAAGTTATAACTTTAAAGCTGCAACAAAGATGTATTTTCAACAGTTAGCTAATAAGAATACTTATGTATATAATGTTGGACTTGATCCAACAACAGTATTTGGTGACACTTCATATATATCTGCAAACTATACATCAATGAATGTTACAACAAGATTTAGATACTTCTTTGGTACTGGTAATGCTATACCTAATGTTGGATGGACAATATTCAATATGACACAAACTGGATCTAAAGCATCAAGTTCTGGATATGCAGCATCTAACAACAATAAGATTGCCAGTGGGTGGTTTGATTCTATAGAGAATAATCATACATCTGCAAATGCTACCAAGACATTTAATGGAAATATAGCGGCTAGTGGTTCACCTAAGTATTTCTGGTTGGCTATTCCATCAGACGGAATAGGTACAAGTATAGATTCTAACAATATAACAAACATGACTACAGAAGTTGGAACATCAGATGCTTCTATAATAGGAGGAGCATTAAAAAATAATCCTATAGTATGTAGAATGATAAAGAATCCAACTGCACAAAGTATGGGTAACGCTTTTGTATACTATACAACAAGTGCAGGTAGTGGTGTACTTGATACTACATATTCAGCAAATGCTGGTATGGTATTGCGAAAAATTACCACTGTAAATACCATAGGTACATATGGAATAAAATATGACATATACTACATAGGTGGTTCTGCATCTATACCTACAGGTACAGTATACTTCACATTTAAGAGATTAAGATAAAATAAGACAATATTCAACATTAACATATATGGCTACAAGTAGTGTAAATTATAAGTATTTTAGTAATAAATCATCAGAAGCGTTTGGTGGTGCATGGGCACAGATATATAATAGAACATTGCATCAACCAATGGATTTGTCACAAGTACAACCAAACTTAGATTATTTTAATCTTGACTTAAATGACAATGGTAGTACTGCAAATATGTACAAAGGTCAGATAGTTGTTGTTACTAGTGACAATTCAACACAGAATACTAATCTTAAAAGCACATACTCACCATTTGATGATAAGACTGGTAGAACAGGTCCTTATCTGATATATGGATATAATGCATCAACAGGTATAAATGGATCTTATTATGCTGATCGTATACTTACATATTCTGAACAACAGGCACATTATGTTAGAAAATATGATCTTGGTTCATATTACAGTGGTGTTGGTGAATGGTGGCAAATAACAAGATCAACAAATAATTCAGATAAAGAATTAGCTAACATATATAGAGATTCAGTAAAAGAATTTACAAATGAACAAGCTATAAGATTTTCATATGGAGAAATATTCAATGACTATACCTACAATAGAGCAGGATCATATGCTCATGCAGAAGGATATCATACATATGCATTAGGATATGCAAGTAGTACTAAAGGAACAAATACAATTACTTATGGGGATTTTTCTCATGCAGAAGGTCGAAATACATATGCAAAGGGACATTGTTCCCATGCGGAAGGTAGAGAGACATACGCTAATGGAGATAATTCACATGTAGAAGGAATTACAACAACAACAAATGGAAAAGGTTCTCATGCAGAAGGCTATAATGCATACGCTAATGGAGATTATTCTCATGCTGAAGGTAATAATAATAAAGCAATTGGAGTTGCTTCACATGCAGAAGGATATCATACATATGCAAATAAAGTAGGTTCTCATACAGAAGGATATTATACATTTGCAATTGGAGATTATTCTCATGCAGAAGGGTGTTGTACATATACAAATGAAGATTTTTCTCATGCAGAAGGATATCATACATATGCAAATGGTAGTAATTCACATGCTGAGGGATGGAGTACATATGCAAATGGAAATAATTCTCATGCAGAAGGCTATAATACAACATCAACAGGAATTTATAGTCATACAGAAGGGCAATTTACAAAATCAAATGGAAATCATTCCCATGCAGAAGGCAATAGTACTTTATCATACGGTATTGGTTCA
>JAGATI010000058.1 GCA_017621295.1 Clostridia bacterium
GAACAAAATTTAGATTACTGGTATATGATTTAAACATAATGCATTTTATCAAAGATTTTTCATCTTTTAATGTAAAATACATATGTCCAGTATAATGATGCTTAAAATTAGAAATCTCACCTTTAATTAGAACATTATTTAAATATTCATCATTATCTATTTTATTTTTTATATATTGATTTAAATCTGATACTGTAATTGGATTATATTGCATTTTATATTTTCTCCTTTTGCAATTTGTCTACATGTTATTTTGTTTAATAATACTTGCAAGCACTCCATTAATAAACATTGGAGAGCTATCTTCTCCATAACTCTTTGCAAGTTCAACAACTTCATTTATAACTATTTTATAAGGTAAATTTTTATATAACATTTCACATATTGCAAGTTTTAATAAAGTAATATTTATTTTTGATATTCTTTTTATATTCCAACCAGATTTTAGATTTTTAGAAATTAATTCTTCAATCTCTTGCTCATGATTTTTTACTTGCGTTATGATTTCTTTCATATATTCTTTAGTGTTCCTATCTTCTATTTCATTAGTTTCACAAAATAATTCAAATTGTTCTAAATCAGATTCTTTTTGAATTTCTAGACTATATAACAATTTAAATACTAGCTCTCTTGAAGCAGACTTATTCATATATATATTTACCTCTCTATTTAATTTATTCTTTTATTATATTATTTATTGACTCTATGTTTTTTATTTTTACATTTACTTCTTTTATCTCTAAATCTGATGTTTTCTTTACTACCTGCTTTATTTTTGTTTGCATATTATCTGTTAACTCTCTTATTATAACATTTTCTTTAACTAACAGACTAATATCTATAATTATATTATTTTCTTTATCAAATTTTACTTTGGTTGTAAACTCTTGTATACTATCAAATCCTTTTACTGTATTATTTACAAGGTTTTCTATAGAAGCTTTTGTTATTACAAGTTTACCTTCTTCATTTTTTAATAATATATTATCTTTATAAAAATCGCTCTTTTTAGTTCCAAAAAATATACATTTAAAAGATAATAATATAAAAATTACTGATATAATAAGTATAGTTGTACTAATATAATGATATGTTATCATTGATTGTAGTATATTTGTAATACTATCAATTTGCATCCAATTAAATATTAGTAGTGAGCAAACAACTGATATTATTAGCATTATAATAGAATATATAATTAAAGTTATTTTTTCTATAATTTTCATATTCAACCTCATTATAATTTTAAAATTTAATTATAAACATAAATTATAAGGCTATTTAAAAAGTATCTTTTTTAGAAAGTTTTATACTTGTCCTAATATTTTTCATACTATTTTATTAACTTAGTTCGAACTTTTCAAATAACCTCTTTAATTATTGTTTATATTAATACTCTATACTATTTTTGTATTTCTTCTTTTTTCTCTTGCATTGTGTTATCTGTATTAACACCTTGAACATGAACATTAACTTCTACTACATTAAGTCCTGTCATTGTTTCTACAGCTTTTTTTACTTTATTTTGTATTTCAAAAGCAACATCTGGAATTCTTGTACCATATTCAACTATAATATTAACATCGATTTTAGTTGTTTTATCATTAATTTCTACTTTTATTCCTTTTGCTAAATTTTTCTTTCCGCTTAACACTTCAGAAATTCCTCCAGCAAACCCTCCAGACATCTCATATACACCTTGTACCTCTGATACTGCTACTCCTGCAATTACAGCTACAACGTCATCTGCTATTTTTATATTACTATTTTCTAAAGCTATTTCTTCTCCAACTTCTTTTACTTCTTCATTTTCCATAATAAAAAACCTCCTATTTTTTTATTTTTATATTAATTTAACATATCATAAGTATACCAATTTTTCTAAAATTTTACAACTATATTTAAAAAATTTAAAGAAAAATGTGTTACATATTATGGGAGAATTATAGATATTTATATTAATATTGCATATTTTCCATTATGAACTTTTTCTAATACATCTAGTTCTATTAATTCTTTCAAATTTTTATTAATGACTGAAATTGGCATATTGAGTGTATCTGCCATTTCTTTTTGTGTTTTCATTATTAATTTATGTTCATCCGAAATACAAAATAGATACTTTATTATTTCATTTTGTCTTTTATTTTTATTTGATAGTAATTTTAAAAAAGACTCTTTATCAATAAGCAAAATCTCTTTTTTCTCATTATATCCCCTTATCCTTTGAAAAACTATATATGACCATTTGTGTGCCATTTTATTAGCTTCTCTAGGTATCCAAGTTATTGAAAAATCACCCTTTTCTTTTAATATTTTTTTACAAACCGTCTTATAAGTCTTCCTCATAAGCATTGAGAGTTCTGAATTATCTAAAAATACTTTTGAAGTGAAATTATTATCAGCAAAAAAATCTTTTGCATCAATAGAATCAGTTCTTAACTTAAATTTTTGTTTTTTTCCATTTTTTACATACATATTTAAAATAATATTAATTGCTTGATATACTGCAAAAATTTCACATTCAGTTGAACTTTTCATTTGTATTCTACATCTTTTAGCTGTACGTTTTAATACTGAATTTCCTTGCATTACTATAACTGCATATGTTCCTACTTTGGTAAAATCATCAAAACTTGCATCTGTGTAAATTATATATGTGCTTTCTTTTTCCAAAATATCACATCCTTTTTTTGCATTATATACTATTAATTCATATTTGTCAAACATTTGTTTTTATTTATTTTTTTTAAAAGAAGTACATAAGTACCTCTTTCTTAAATTTATTTTAATTTACGTTGCAAACAACTTTTCTTCAAGAATATTGTAATATTTCTTTAAAGATTTTCTTGCCATTACTGAAAAATATTTAAGAATATTACTATTTTCTTTATATTTTAATATTCAAAAAGCAACTATTTATTTTATATTAGTTACCAATATTATATCTTACTTTCTATATATTTTTCAACTAATGCAATTAATTCCTCAGCAGTTTGAATTTGGGTTTCTGTTGTTTCCGAATCCACCACAAATTCATCAACATAATCACTATCTTCCCTTACTTTACTTGATTTTACAATCTTTCTTCCAATTGTTTTAGGAAATACTTCAGTATTTATATAATTTTTGTTAAAATATGCAATTACATCTTTATGCTTTTTGAAATCAATTGGTTCTAATGCTAATACACTTTTTATAGTATGAAAAATTGCATAATAAGCTCTATTATTGGCTGATAAAAATCTCTTATGTTCATATAATAGTATTGCATCCTCTAAATCTCCTTTTGCTTGCTCTAGTCTATGATTTGCTAATTCTTTTGATATTTTAGAACTCACTTAGAACCACTCCTTCCTTTTGAACATTCATATAAAATGGTAATGCTTCTAACCAATAATTAAATTTATCTATATTTTTTACTAAAGGAGATAATTGAATATCAAAATTATTATCAAATTCTATATCATAAGCATAATCCCAAATCTTATCTCTATATTCTATAATTTCATTGTCACTTAAGTCTGTTAAAATCATAATATCTATATCTGAACTTTCATTATAATCTCCACGTGCATAAGAACCATACAGAATAACTTTTTTAACTCTGTTTCCTAATATCTGATTTACTCCTTTTACAAATTCATTCACAATATTACTTATCTTTTTAGGAATATTTGACATATTTAAACACTCCTTTCTTCTAATCTATATTTATTTTAACATAATTTATAGAAAATTACTATTTTTCCTTATACTTTACTATTTATTTTAATTGTAACTCTTATCTCTTACTATATATTTTTTTCAACCAATACAATAATTATTTTCTACCACCCAAAATATATCTATAAACTATATTATCACTTATAATAGAAAACTCTCCTTCTTCTCCTTCCACTGTTTCATAGAACAATATAGGCATTCTTATTTCTTCTTCTATATCTAATAACTGGTCAAAATTTTTAACATCAATTACTTTCATTCCTTCTGTTTCTGTTGGTGTTACAATTTCTGCAACAATGTCTCCATAATTTTTTAATATTCTATTTAATGCTATTTCATAATCTGTTCTTCTATCTGCTGAAATTATTTTTCTAAATATATTTAATATACCAATAACCGAAATTGCAAGTAATATAATTCCTATAACCAATAATACAATATTAGATTTATTATTTTGATTTGTTTCATCAAATACTTGTCCTTTAGATAATTTTTCGTAATTTTGAGATATACTAAATACTTGTGAATTTAATGGTATTTTTAAACTAATTACCGAATTATCCTTTTCTGTTTTTTGGCTACTTGGTACTTTAATTTCAGAATTAACAATTAATTTTACATCTAAATATGATTTTATTGGTAACCCAAACTCAGATTTAAATTTTTTCATTTCTTCATTATATAAATTAAAATCTATTTTTATATTTTCATTTATATTAATTTGATTAGTATCTGTTTCAATTGTTTTTGGCTCTAGCAAAGTATATTCTCTAGACCATAACTTTGTTCCTTCTGTTTGACCTGTAGCATAATATTCTACATTTAATTCTGATATAATTTTATATTCATATTTTGATGTTGCTTTTTGTGATACAGAAAAATTATATAAAAAGTTTGAATCTATATAGTCTACTAATTCTGTTATATATGTTTCATTCATTCCCATATACTCTTGATTTATATAATTATTTTTCTTTAAATGCACTCCATAATTAATATTTCTACTTATATTATATGCATATAGCATTTTCATATTTTCTTTAGGTGTTTCAAATGATTTTACAATACAAATAAATGCAATAAATAATATAATGAAAATTATACATATAGATTTTAAATTAGTTCTTAAATTATTCTCTTTATTCATTTTTTCCCCGCCTTTTTGATTATGCTTAGAAATAACATTAATCACTTAATTTTTAATAATTAATAAAAATTAAGCTGTGGATTATAACAAAATTTTTATATAATTTTTATTTTATAAAATTTATTTCTAGATAATCTTCTTTTCTTATGTTCTTACTACTGACTTTCTTTTAAATAAAATCTCGCTAAACCATACAGATGGATAACCTGCATATGGTATTTTAAATTTAACTATTCCTAAAACTTGTTTTTCTTCAACTTTTTTCATATCTGGAAAGTCGTTATTATCTCCTTTTGTTGTAAAAAGTCTTGTTCCATCTTTTTCTTCTATTTCTATAACTCTATGAATTATTACATTACTTTCTAATTGATATTCTAATATATCTCCTACTTTTATTTCTTTTATATCATCTTTTTTTATTTTTTTACTAATAACTATATATCCTCTATAAAAATCTGGAACCATACTATTAGACATTACAGCTACAGGTTTATATGGAAATAATCCTGCTATAAAAACTGTTAGTACTATAGCTATTATTACAAACTTGGCAGATTTATTAGGACTAATACCTTTTTTCTCTTTTCTTGTTAATCTATTAATTTTTATTGTATGCTCATAATTGATATATATAAATAAAATTACTGGTACTAAAGCTTCTAATATTGATGATAAAAACCAATCTATATTTGGAAATATTGGTAATAAAATTGAAGCTAAAGTAATAGGTAGTCTATATGCTATAATTAAAAAATACCCTCCTGTTTTTGCTAAATATGTGCATATAGCTGAAATTGCTATACCGAGGTATTAAATTTGAACTAACAAATTTAAAAACAGTTTCTCCATTTTCAAAATTTGCGAAAAAGTTGGTATAGTCTATATTAATAATTATAAATATTATAGTAACAGCAATATAATTTTTTATATTATTACTTTTATTTACAAATTTATTTCTTACATATTCTCTTAATAATAAAAGTCCCACCACAAAAACTATATTTTTTAAAATACTAAAAAAGTTCCTAGAATATGGACTAATTTGATATCCATAAATAAGCCCTAATAAAAAATATATCATATAATATAATATTACAATTATTAATACAGTTTTAATTTTATCGTTTTTCCCTTTAAATCTTGAATGTTCATTTGGAATAGGAACAGATAAAATACATAATACTATCCATATCATCAAATTTATTATTCTTGCATATTCCCCGGAAGTAACTTGGTACTACAAAAAATGTTAATACAGAAGAACTTATTAATATTGCAGATATTATAATTAAGTATATAACAATATTTCCGTTTCCTTTGTTCATATTTAACCTGCATATGTTAGCTTAAATTTTGGGCTAACATTTTTCCTTTATTAAATTTTATATTTATTATAGATTTTTTAAAATCTTCCTATTACACAAAATAGCCAAGTTTTTTTATACTTAGCTAATTTTATTTTATGTATTATTTTTATAATTTATTTTATATTTCATTCTATAATCTATTTAGTGATATAAATTATTTAGTTTTATTTTTATATTAGTCTGCTTGTACATAATTTAATGTAATTGTTGCTGTTTTTGTTTTATTTTCTGGTATTTCAGTCATATCTGCATTCCATGTTACAGTAACAATATAATCTTTTGTATCACCTGATAATAGTGTGTCATTTTCTTTAGCATTTATTGTGTATGTTATAGCTGTTGGTTCTATAGAATTAGCTTCTTTTATACCTGATATAGAATCTAGTTTTGCATTAATTGTTCCTGAATTTTCTACTGTTAATGTATATTGTGCTGTTGCACCTGGTTTTGTTAAATCTACATTAAATGTAGCAGAAGTACTTGTATATGTTGGTGATATTTTATCTTTTGCACCAGCTAAACTATTATTGTTTGATGGTGTAATTCCACTTATATGTACATCCCATTCTGTTGTAATATTTGCAGTACCATTTATAACTAATTGTTGAGATAATGCTGCATATCCTGTTGCCATTCCAATAACAGCAATTAATAGTATGACTAATAATAAATTTTTATTTTTTGTTTTCATAAAAATTCCTCCCGAATATTAATGTATTAACCATATAATACCATAAAATACAAAAAAAACAATTATAAAACTGTAATTGTAATATAATTGTAATATTTCGTTATTAGTTAGCATTAATTTCTAAATCACATATAAAGTCAGTCCGTAGCCTGTGTATTTATATATAAAAATTCCGTTCTTTGCTGGTCGGACTAGTC
>JAGATI010000059.1 GCA_017621295.1 Clostridia bacterium
AACAATATTTTGAATTTCATCATATTGTTTTATTTCATTATGATTTTTACTAATTTCTTTTATTAAAAAATAGCTACTAATAGCAATAATTACTATTAGTAGCACTGTCAAAGTTACTGTCATTTTATTCATGTATTCCCTCTCCAGGTTTTGTAGTCATTAATTTATATAAGTTCGTATGCTTTGGAAATTTATTTACAAATGGAACAAGAGAAGAACCAACTTTAATTAATCCTTCTCCTGCACCAACATTTGTAATATAACTCATTTGTAGATCTGAAATATTAAGTAATTTTGCAAGTTCTATTCTATCTGTACTTGCTTGATTAAGCATTATAATAAATTCTGAATTTGCAAGCATAGTTCTTGCAGTATGACTTTGTAATAAATCTTCTACATTTTGAGTTATACCTGTACAAAATGCACCATATTTTCTAACTCTTTTCCATAGAGTAAATAAGAAATTAGCTGAATATTCATATTGAAATAATAAATATATCTCATCAATAAATATATATGTATTTTTACCTTTTGTTCTGTTTGCTGTTATTCTATTTAATATAGAATCTAATACAACTAACATTCCTATTGGTAATAGTTGCTTTCCTAAATCTAAAATATCATAACAAATTAAACTACTTGATGTATTAACATTAGTATTTAATGCAAATGTATTTAAAGAACCATTTGTAAATAATTCTATTGCTAATGCAATTTCTTTTGATTCTTCTTCTGGTTGTTTTAAAAGTTCCTCTCTAAAATCTTGTAATGTCGGAGGAATACCTTGATAATTTCCTTGTTGGAATACTCTATATACATTAGCAGTACATCTATCAATGATTGATTTTTGTTTCGGTCCAAGATTTCCAGTACCAATAAGTTGTTCGCATAATGATAAAATAAATTCTGATTTTAATATTACAGGATTTGCACCATCTCCATATTCAGAATTCATGTCCATAGCATTAATGTGATTATTACTTGTAGCAGATATTTGTATAACTTCTCCACCAAGAGCATCAACTAATGGAGAATATTCGCGTTCTGGATCTAGGATTATTATATCTGCATTTGGATCTCTTAATCTTATTGAAGAAATCTCTTGCTTACCTGCAAATGATTTACCACTTCCAGATACACCTAAAATGAATGAATTTCCATTTAAAAGCTTTCTTCTGTCTGCAATAATCATATTCTTGCTTATAGTATTTTGACCATAAAAAATGCCATTCTCGTGCCTAATTTCTTGCACTTTGAATGGCATAAATACTGCTAAACTTTCAGTTGTTAATGTTCTAACTGCATCTATTTTTCTAACTCCAAAAGGTAATACTGTGTTAAGTCCATCTAATTGTTGAAATCTTAATATTCCAAGCTGACATAGATTTTTGCTAGCAATTTGTGTTATTGCCTCTGTAACACTTTCAAGTTTTTCTTTTGTTTCATCAGTTATAACTATTGTTAGTACTGCTGAAAACATTCTTTGATCTCTTAATGTTAAATCATCTAAAAATTCTTTTGATTCGTTTCTTTGTTGTTCCATATCATAAGGTATGATAGCACTGAAATTATTGTTCGCATTTTGTTTTCTTTGCCAGTTAGTAATATTTGTTTCAACACCTAGTCTTTTATTTTCTGCCTCTTTTACTGCCTCGTCCATTGGAATTGGAATAATATCAATAGATAACATCATATTTTTATTCAAATCTGTTAATTCAGTAACCATGTCATCATTAATGTAACTAGCAAATTCTTTTAGGAATAATACTCTACCATAACGATTACCTATTCGGAAATAATCTCTTTCTAGCTCTACTGTATCTGGACATATAAAATCTTTGAAATTATGACCTTTCTTCATTGTTTCGTGAATATCAAAATGGAATGATGTTTCTTCTCCAGTTCTGTAAAAATCATGTGCTATTCTTAATCTTTCTTTAGCATCAAGCTCATAGCATTTTGAACCTAAAGTATTAAAATGATTCATTAAATCTGTTCCAACTCTTGTAAAATAACTTCTTGCATCTTCTATATTCTTTTTATAAATAGATATAGTTAATATTTTTTCTTGTACTATTTCATTTGCATTTTTTGCTTGATTTACAAGCATTTGGTTATATTCTTTTCTATATTCATCAAGTTCATCTTCGGCATAATCTAATAAAATAGTTTTTTCAAAATCTAATTTATTTATTCTTCTATTGTTTATTGTGATTTTTGTAGTAGTTCCAGGATCAAGTGAATTTAATAATGACGAATAATCTAAAAACATTGCCTCTTTATCTTCTTTACTTGCAACAGCATAATTTATATCTAAAAATTTAAAAGATTTAGAATATTTATTATTACCAACTAAAAATATTCCATCTTCCCATAATGCTTTTATTGGAATTATATCTTGAACACTTTTTGGTATTTTAAATTTCTCTTTATCTAATTTAAAAATATTACTTAATGTTTTCATCTACTTTTCCTCCCTTTTTACTTTTTTTATATTTTTTCTTTTCTCTCTTTTGTGGTTTTAATAAACCTTGTCTTAATTTTTTATCTATAACTGGTTTTAAGTTTTCGTAATAGATATTTTGAGCTTTAAAAGTTAATCTTTTTGGTAATAAAAATTCAGATCTAATCGCTGCTAAAATAAACTTTTCAGCAGTCATTCCGTTATATTTTACAAATCCAAATACTGCAAAAGGTGCTGCACCTAAAATACATACCCATGATAGAGTTTCAATACCAAAATATGGTTTTAAAGCAAAATATAAAATTACTGCTACAATACATGCAAGTATAGAAAAAATGAACTGTCGTAATGACAGTCCAAAGAATATACTTTCACTAAATTCTCGTATATCTCTATTAATTTTTACTTCCATATCTATCTCGCCTCCCTGTGTTTTTTCTTTTTCTTATTTTCTTCTTTTAAATCATTTCCTCGATTTTCTTTATCAAATGTATCTGAAAGATTACCACCATCAAGTACTTTGTTAAAATCAATTTTCGCTTTATCAATATCATTTGAATAATAATATCCATATCCCCAATTAATTTTATTGTCATCAATTTTATAATTAAAAGCTATTATATATTCTGTATTTTTATCTTTCATTGTTCTTTCGATTAAAGCAACTGGTGTATCATCTCTGTATCCTAAATCAAGAATATACATACCATTTTCTAATAATCTATGTTTTGTACCAGATTTTTTTTCAAAATTTAATGTATTTATATTGCCATTGCTTATTTTATTAAATGTTTTTTTATTCATAATTACTTGATCATCTACAATTTCTATATAATCATTTTGATAATATTTCATAATATTTGGAACATTAATATCAGAATAATTAAATTCTAATTTTTTTTCTAAATATTCTTTTGAAATATTATTTTGATAACAATAGTTTAAATATTTTTGAAATCCATTTAAAAATTGCATATCTGATGGATACAATTCTTCAATTGCTTGCCAAATTCCATAATGAACTTCATCTTCCATAAATGAGATTTCAAAGCCATTTTCTAAATGTTCAAATAAATATGTGTCAAAATTATAATCCCATTCTGGAACATTAGAATAATTATTAGGTAATTCTTTGGTATATGGTGCAAACTCAATCATTTCATCTAGTCCATCACTTGCAATAACTATATATTCTTCTTTTTCTTCATTAACTAAAATGTAATCTATTCTTTTGTTTTTATGTTCAATGTCTTCAAATAAATAATTTTCAATATCATTTTTAATATTATTAATATTTAATTTACTTTTATTTTCTATATTGTTCATGATAATATCTCCTTTCTATAATCCCATCATTTCTCTTACAATTCTATCTGAAAGTCTAATTGTACCTACTAAAACTAGCATATTAAATATAAGCTCTCCTACATATTTCCAAACCATAGTGACTGTTGCAACACCAGCATCTACACCTGGACTTGATGTTACAAATGCAGAAAATATTACACAAGATAAAACAATAATTGCACCCTCTAAACATACTGCAACATAACTCTTTAAAAAGCTAATGCCCACATTTTGTGTTGGTTCTCCTGCAAATGCAGACAACGGAATTGGAGATATTGCAGTGTACATATATAATTTAAAGAATCTACCATATACAGTTAAAATTAATATAAATGATAATACTGTAACAAATAAACCACCTAATAATGTAACTGCCCATAATGGAATACTTTCAAAAAATCCACAATTATTAATTGCATCAATAATTGATTGTGGTAAACTCATTGATGATGCTTGAAAATTGCTTTTTGCCATTATTGTTGTAACAATACCTTGAATTATTTTAAATATTGAAAGCATTAAATCTAAACCATAAGTTACAATACCTTTTGCAATTGCAAATCTTAAAAATAATTTTAATGCTTGCTCTGGTCTTTTTATTTCTGAAAAATTAGTACAAGTTTTAACAACTCCTACAACAAAAAATAAAACAAGCAATGCGAAACCTATTGCTTGTAATGCACCATTAATATTTAAAATAATGTTCCATATTGTTCCACCATGAAAATCTGAAGGATTTTGAGTTACAATTGTATAAATTTCAGATAATTTACCATTCCATGTATCTAAAGCATTCTGTAAATTTCCTACGATCCAATTCATACAGCTACACCTCCATTTTCAATTTCATTTTGATTAATATCAGATTCAATTTCATTTCCCCACGAATCCCAACCATTCACTTTTTGTCTTGCAAATAGTTCAATTCTAGGTAAATCTCCAACAAGTTCAACGATTTTATCTCTAACAATATCTGGTTTTTTGCTATGATTTTCAATTGGTGTATCTATTATTTGATGAACACTTTTGCTAATTCTTTTTATATTTCCTTTAGTTGCAATTAAACATATTTCTGAATTTGCTCTAGTCCAATAACCCATTCCCCAAAACCAGGTATTTGATTTACGATTTCTTTTTACCCATGTAAAGCCACATGTTTTATAAGAGAATCCCCATTCTTCAATTACTTTAAATGCATCTTTTAAACATGGATAAGTTACCCATATAAATAAAATACAATTTTTGTCTGAAATATTATTTATAAAGTCTTTTAAATTAATAATTTCATTTATATTCATAGTTGAATAATGACTTTCTGCACTCCTCCCATTACCTTTTTTTGACCAAACATTATATTTCCAGGGAGGATCTGCATAAATTATTTGATATTTTTTCATGTTTTACACCTCCTAAAATGGATTTAGACAGGTTTAAATGTTATATGTAACAAATTACCTGTCTAATCAATATTAATTTGTTTAAATTTAATTTTAGCCACCAACTATTAAGTCTAAAATTTCTTTTGCAAATGTAATAACAATACCACCTGCTAATGTCATAATTCCATTTGCTCTTTGTGATGGATCGTGTGATTTTAAACTCATACCAACTTGTACAACTCCAAAACCTAAAATTATCATTCCTATTGCCCTAATTAATCCAAAGATAAAACTTGATAAATTATTTACAACTGTCAATGGATCATCTGCTGCAAAGCATTGTATTTGTTGTGCAATATTTAATGCAACAACATAGCCTACAACTATTCCTACTCTTTTTAACCATTTTTTTAATGTTTTATTATTTTTTAAACTTTTCATTTTAATTCCACCTTTCTTATTTACATAACATTATTTAAGGACATAAAAAAAAGACCAAATATATAAATGATTATTTATACACTTGGTCTTTTAAGATATTTTTAGCAATTAAATATCCTCCCTTATCATAATTTCAATTTCTTCATCTGATAACAATTCTTTATCAGTTTTTATTATTTCTAAATTAGTTATTTTACTTATATCAATATCTTCTAAATCAAAAGATATTGTTCCAGTGCTATTTTCTGTTCCACCATGAATATATGGTTTAACATCTTTACTTCCTACTGGAGTTTTTGAACTATTAAAATGTTCTTTTAAATTGAACTTTAAATCTCTAATTGGTCTTTCGCCTCTAATGAATAATAATGCATAATTATTATCTAACATTCTTACTTCATCTGGAGTCAATAATTCTCTACCTGCTATTTGATCATTTGTTGAATAACTACCATGAGAACCAAACGATCTACCATAAGTATTGGTATCAATA
Source organism: Clostridia bacterium (assembly GCA_017621295.1). The sequence continues at coordinate 6,125 of JAGATI010000059.1, forward strand.
GTTTCTTTTCCTAGTAATTCACTTACATATTTATGTGTAGATTGTTCATTTCCACCTAAATATAGAAACTCATCACAATTTCCAACAATTGATTCCCATTGTTTTTCAAATAATGCTTTTAATTGTGCTAAATTTTGTAGAATTATCGAAACTGATACTTCTCTTGATCTCATTACTGACAATATTTTATCAAAATCATCTGGTAAACTTACATTTGCAAATTCATCCATTA
>JAGATI010000008.1 GCA_017621295.1 Clostridia bacterium
TTCTAAATAAGTCATAGTTTGGTGTTCCTGGCTTACCATTTACATCTTTCATATATTGGAATATTGCACAAGGAAATATGGATGTCTTATGATATTTACCCACACCATTTATAGAACCTTGTATAAGAGCTTTAATCACCATTCTTCCTTCCTTTGAAGTACATGTTCCGTAGTTTATGCTCGTAAACGGCAGCTGGCAACCCGAACGACTTTGTAAAGTATTTAGATTGTGAAAGAGCCCTTCAACTGCTTGTTCAAGTTCTTTGTTAGTTCTATCTAATGCTTTTTTATATATGTATCTCCGTACAAAACTATACCATTTACCATAGTATTTGTTATCATCAATACTACATTTCTTTATATTGTCTCTATCATCCTTTATCTTAAATGATGAACAAAATGGAATGGTGTCACATATGTTATTATAGTGCTTATTGTAACTTGCTCTAACATACGGAACCATAGTCCAATCTAAATGTGTTGCAGATACACCACCAAACTGTTGTAATGACTGTAACTGGAATATTACTGCAACAAGTTGAAATGCAGTATTTATAGAATTTGCTCCACGTACATCTGCTTGTTTAGTACTAAATCCATTTTCTAATAGCTTATCATAAGGAATTGACAAACAATTATGCATTCCCACAGCAAAACTGTCTAGATCCACTTATCATATATCTTTCGATATAAAGCTGACTATATCATCAACCAAAATAAAATTCTTGGTTGTTGCGCACTTCGAATGGTATCAATCTCCATTCTACATTGGTAAACTCATCCCAATTAGTCGATACACTTTTATAAATTATTTCAATTTTAATATTTTCTAAATATTTATGTTTATTAAATTTAGCTTTAAAGTTTCCTGCAATAATTTTTCTTACTAATACTCTTGATATATTGAATTTTTCTTTACAAAAATTCCATAATTTTGTATGACCTAAACATTTGTATACTAATATATCATTCACATATATTTTATATGCTTGTTTACAATCTGCTTTCATCATTTTAAAATAATGTTCATTTGTAATAATTTTTCCAATATTTGCTTTACGTAATTTTTCAATTTCTTCAGGTGATTTTATTCTACCTGTATTTGCTTTACGTAATTTTTCAATATGTTCTTTAGAAAGATGTTTATTTGTATTTGCTGCTTTTATTTTAGCTATAGCTTCAGGAGTATGTGTTTTACCATACATTGAATTTTTACTGCCAATCCTTTTACTTGCAGCTATAGATAATTTCCTTGATCTTTCAGGTGTATTTCCAGTAAAACCTTCTTTACCACCAATATGAAAATTAGTTTTACATTGTCCAATACTTTTGTATTTTGCAATTAATTCTCTTTCATAAGACCAAGCATCATCTTCAAACATATTATTTTTGACAATTCTAGAATCTACATCATCTGTATATTTTGTAACAATAGATTTAAAGAAATTATTTCTACTACCAACTCTTTCTAAATATCTATTATCTTTACCCTTTCCAACATGAAATACTTCTCCTGTTGATTTAAAGTACCATTCATATACATAATATATATTTTCTTTATTTGTCATTATAAAAATTGAAATAAATTTAATTTAGCTCGGTATTGCCATTGCTATCCACTTATATGTGGACCATCAGGTTCTCTTAGTCAGCTTATTCGTCTACTTATCTGTCTCAGACTTTTGCCTTATTTCTCAGAAACTTAATTCTAACTGATACCGATAGCACATAGAAATAAGATTCTATGCACACCCTTTTGATATAGGTTCACGCAATTATTCAAAACATATTACTATGTTAGGCCACAATCTGTTTATGGACATAGATATAATTGTTCAAATGATTCTCTTTTGACATCTTAGACATGCAATTATTCAATGCATAGTCTTTAGTCACCACTCTTGATGCTTCTCCTATTCTACCACCAAATGAATTCTCATCTACATTTGCATTTTGATTCTGAACATTCTTAGCATATAGCTTTTGCTTAACATTCTTTATTAGCTTAGAATTGTTTTGTCGTATCAAATCACGTTCATTCCTATATATGACAAATGCTTCTGCTGCTTCTTTGTTCTTTCTCATGAGAAAGTCTCTTATGAGATCTTGTACTTCTTCAATGTCTACATTCTTTCCTTCATTCTTTTGTACAAATTTGTCTAATACTTCATTAAACTGTTCAAGTAACTTATCAGGTACATCAACTTTCAAAGACTTTCGAAAGACCTTAGTCATAGCATCTATGGGCTTTTTCTTGTTGAATTCCTGAACCACACCATCACGTTTGATAATATTCACCATGTATTTCTCTATATATATTTGTATTTAATAATTCATCTCATTTATGTTGTATAATTGTTAATAATTGTTAACTACATAATGTTGTAAAACATATATAATATAGAAATTGCAACATTAAAATTTTATATATATGCATAATAAATATTAGAATGATTATGACTATTTTTAATATATACATAAAATGATATATAGCATTAACATATAATATGAAAACTCTTAAGTTACTATTAGAAGAACAAGAAGCTCCAGTAGGAGTAAATGGCTTCTGTATACTAAAACCCGAATTTACACAATTTGAAGATGAATTTTGTACTTTATTGAACAATAATGACTGGAAAATAGTAAAGAAGGTTAAGAAAAAATTGACTAAAGATGAAGCTGAAAAACTATATGCAAATAAGAAGGATGAAAGCTTCTATAATGCATTATGTGACTATATGTCTTCAGGTGAATGTATATGTTGTTCATGCTCTAAAGAATGCGATGATCCAATAAAGGACATGGATAGCATAAAGAAGAAAGTTCGTAAGCAATGGGGTAAGGATGATATGAAGAATGGCATGCATTCATCTGATTCTATAAATAATGTAGAACGTGAATCTAAGCTATGTCTTGAAGGAATATGTGAATCTGTCAATAAAACTAACAACATCATAAATGAAGCAATAAACAACAATACTACTATACCACATGCATTAGAGATTGCATTAGCAGAAGAATTCTTAGCTTGGTATGAATATACCATAGTCATTCCATTCTTATTTGGTAAGCAACATCATTCTGTAGCAGAGACATTCAAAGAGCATGCTGAAGATGAGTTTGAAGATCATGCAGTATGGCTTATGAAGAGACTTAATGAGCTTGACTATGTTCCACAGAATATATTGCATCCTATGAACTTAAATGATGTGGCTGATCATAAATACATACCTTTAGAAAATGAGCCACTTGAAACAAGCAAGTTGATAAAGAAAATGATTAAGTCAGAAGAAGGTGCTATAGATACTTATACTAAAATACAAGAATTGACAAAAGATGTTGATCCTGTAACTAATGATAAGATTATAGAGATACTTGGTGATGAAATAGAACATAAAGCAACACTGGAAAAATATCTTAAGAGCTTATGATTAACTTAAATGAATTTCTAATTAATAAGAGGATAAACAAAAAGATAGATCAACCACAATATAAATATCATCCTACAACAAAATATGAACTAATAGACAATATAAATGAATTATTAGATCAAAATATACATGACTTAAATTGTATTGACACATCTGCTATAATGGATATGGGGGATTTGTTTAATTATGAATATGAATATGCAATAAACATAAATAATATAAATGACATTGACATAAGTAAATGGGATACATCAAATGTCACAAACATGGGAGGTATGTTTTGTAATTGTGAAAACTTCAATTGTGACATTAGTAATTGGAATGTAAGCAATGTGACAAATATGAGTGGTATGTTTTGTTATTGTGAAAATTTCAATCAACCATTAAACAACTGGGATGTAAGCAATGTTGAAAATATGAAAACAATGTTTGAAGATTGTAAGAATTTCAACCAACCTATAGGAAATTGGAATGTAGGAAATGTTAAGAATATGAATCAAATGTTTAGAGGTTGTACTAATTTCAATCAAGACATAAATAATTGGAATGTAAGTAAGGTTGAAAATATGAATGGTATTTTTGAAGGATGTAAGAATTTCAATAAACCTCTAAATAATTGGAATGTCAGTAAAGTTAAAAATATGGAAAGAATGTTTCGAGTATGTATGAAATTCAATCAACCTATAGGTAATTGGAATGTCAGTAATGTTAGAAATATGTCTTATATGTTCTATGATTGTGTAAAATTCAATCAAAACTTAAACAATTGGAATGTTAGCAATGTAAATAATATGTGGTTTATGTTTAAAAATACAACATTAAATATACCAAAGTGGTATAAAGAATAATACAATATGATAAGCTTAAATGAATTTCTAGTCAATAAGAAGATATTAAATAAGATAAGTCAAACACATACATATAAATATCACCCTAAGACAAAAGATGAGCTTATAAACAATATAAATGAATTGTTAGATCAAGGCATACATGACTTAAATTGTATTGATACTTCTGATATAACAGATATGAATCATTTATTTAATAGTCATAAATTAATAAATGTAAACAATATAGATGACATTGATGTTAGTGAATGGAATGTAGGAAATGTAAGAGATATGTCTTATATGTTTGATGGTTGTAAGAATTTCAATTGTAATATTGGTGGTTGGAATGTAAGTAATGTTACAAATATGAAATCAATGTTTGAAGGTTGTGAGAAGTTCAATCAAGACTTAAACAAATGGGATGTAAGTAATGTTAAAAATATGGCTTATATGTTTAAAGATTGTAAGTGTTTCAATTCCAATATAAGCGGTTGGAATGTTAGTAATGTTACAATTATGTCTTATATGTTTGATGGTTGCTATTTATTCAATATAGATATAAGCAATTGGGATGTAAGCAATGTGACAAATATGGCTGGTATGTTTATTGAATGCAATGAATTCAATCAACCTATAGGAAAATGGAATGTTGTCAATGTAACAAGTATGTTTAAAACATTTTATAATTGTAGTAAATTTAATAAATACTTAAATGACTGGAATGTTAGTAATGTTAAAGATATGAACAGTATGTTTTGGTATTGTGAAAATTTTAATCAACTATTAGACAAATGGAATATATCTAATGTTAAATATATGTCATTTATGTTTTATGGTTGTACTAGTTTCAATCAAGACTTAAATAGTTGGGATGTAAGTAGAGTTATGGACATGAAATATATGTTTTTTGGTTGTAATTCTTTAAAAAATAAGCCAAGTTGGTATAAAAATAATTCAATATGATAAGCTTAAATGAATTTCTAGTAAATAAGAAGATAAATAAAAAGATAGATCAACCAGTATATAGATATAAGCCAAATGATAAAGAAGAGCTCAAGACATATATAAATATTCTATTGAATAAAAATGAATATGACTTAAATTGTATTGACACATCATTAATAACTGATATGTCTGACTTATTTTGTAAAAATCGAGAAGGAGTTAATGTAGAAGGTATAGATGATAAGATTGATGTAAGTAATTGGGATGTAAGTAATGTAAAGGATATGTCATTTATGTTTTGTCAATGTGTAAAGTTCAATTGTGATTTGTCTAATTGGGATGTACATAATGTAGAAAATATAGCAAATATGTTTACGGATTGTTCAAATTTTAATAAGCCAATAGGGAATTGGAATGTAAGTAAAGTAGAAAATATGCGAAGTGTGTTTCTATATTGTCTTAAATTCAATCAGGATATAAGTAATTGGAATGTAAGTAATGTCACAAATATGACATCTATGTTTTATAAATGTAATGAATTCAATCAGGACTTAGGTAAGTGGAATGTCAAAAATGTTAAAGATATGAAGCAAATGTTTTATAGATGCTATTTATTTGAAGGTAAAGGATTAGACAAATGGAATGTAGATAATGTTAGAGACATTCATGAAATGTTTGCAATATGTACTAATTTTAATTGTAATATTGAAAATTGGAATGTAAGTAAAGTTAGAAATATGGCAAGAATGTTTGATAAATGCACAAATTTAAAAAATATACCAACTTGGTATAGATAATAAAGCATACATAAAATTAAAATTTTAAATTATGTTACATATAAATGAATTTCTTGTAAATAAGAAAATAAATAAGAAGATAGATAATTATGAAGTAGTGGCAACAGATAAGAATCATCTAATAGAGTTGATTAGAGAAGCATCAAAGACAAATAGATATGATCTCAACTATATAAATGTACATAATATAATAGATATGTCTAATTTATTTAATAGTATATCTGATAAATTTATGTCTAAAGTAGATATCAGTAGATGGGATGTGTCTAATGTTGAAGATATGTCTAATATGTTCAATGATTGTTTATCTTTCAATAGCAATATTAGTAATTGGGATGTACGTAATGTAAAAGATATGTCATATATGTTTCATGGTTGTATACATTTTAATTGTGACATAGGTAATTGGGATGTTAGTAATGTAAAAAATATGACATGTATGTTTACTGGGTGTGAAGAATTCAATCAACCATTAGATAAATGGAATACTAGTAATGTTGACAATATGTGTCATATGTTTGATGGATGAAATAGAATTAAAACAAGATATAAGTGGATGGGATGTACGTAAAGTTACAGATATGAGATATATGTTTGCTAATTGCTGGGAATTTGACCAGCCTATAGAAAATTGGCAATTGGATAGTATAAGAAATATTGATGGTATGTTCTATAATGCTAGTAAATTTTCTAAAGATATAAGTAGTTGGAATATTGATTATAATAAAGTAACTTTTAGATTAAGTAATACAGTATTTGGAGCTAAAAATATGCCTAAACCAGATTGGTTGTTTTAATTATATATAATATGAGACATATAACAGAATTTCTTGTAAATAAGAGAATAAATAATACAATAAAAAATTATGAGGTAATAGCAACTGATAATAAGCATCTTAAAAAGTTGATTAAAGAAGCTGTAAATACAAATATGTTTGATCTAAACTATATAGATGTCAGTAATATTGAAGATATGCATTGTCTATTTATAAATATCAATGATAACTATATGGATAAAGTAGACATAAGTAATTGGGATGTCAGTAATGTTAAGAATATGAACTTTATGTTTGATGGATGTATACCATTTAATTGTGACATAAGCAAATGGGATGTGTCAAATGTTGAAGATATGTCTGGTATGTTTCATGGTTGTGAGAAATTCAATCAACCTATAGGTAATTGGAATGTCAGTAAAGTGAGAGATATGTCTTATATATTTCAAGGATGTAAGTCATTCAATAAACCATTGAATGATTGGAATGTCAGCAAAGTAATAGACATGGAATGTATGTTTGCTGATTGTGAAGATTTCAATCAGTCATTGAACAAATGGGATGTAAGCAATGTTACAAATATGAGACATATGTTTGACAAATGCATGATATTCAACAAAGATATCAGCAAATGGAATGTCAGCAATGTTAAAAATATGGGATATATGTTTGCGGGATGTCGGGAATTTGATCAGCCTATAGGAAAATGGAAGTTAGACAATATAAAGAATCTTGATAATATGTTATGGGGAGCTTGTAATTTTTCACAAAATCTTGATTCATGGAATATAGACAATAATGTACATATGATAAATATATTCTTTGGGGCAGAAAAGATGACACATAATATGCCATCTTGGTATAAAAAAACATTTTAATGATTATATATATGATAAACATAGTAGAATTTCTTATAAATAAGAGAATAAACAAACCTATAACAAACAATATAGAATATACTAGTCATCCTACTACATTTTTAGAGTTGACATCTTGTATAAAGAAAGAATTGAATAATGACAATTATGACTTAAATTGTATAGATACAAGTAATGTTACTAGTATGAATGGTTTGTTTTTTAGCATTAAGCTACCAAAGGGTGTACAACAACAGTTAGACATAAGTAAATGGGATGTAAGTAATGTCAAGGAAATGAACAATATGTTCTGGGGAAACAATTATTTCAATGGAAATATAGAGAATTGGAATACTAGTAGTCTTACATCAGCATCTCATATGTTTGCAGGTTGCAATGCTTTTAATCAAGACTTAAGTAATTGGGATATTAGCAAACTTATCAATGCAGAATTTATGTTTAGTAATTGTATATCATTTGAAGGTAATGGGTTGTCTAATTGGAATACAGATTCATTGCATTATGTTAACAGTATGTTTTATTATTGTGAGAAATTCAATGAAGACATAACTAATTGGAATATGTCAAATGTAAATGCAATTGAAAATATGTTCTATAATTGTAAGATGTTGAATCAAGACTTTGAAAAATGGAATGATGATGGTCATATTGCATATGCATATAAAGCATTTAAAGGTTGTAAGAGCATGAAAAAATATCCAACTTGGTATAAACAATGAAGCACATCAATGAATTTTTAGTTAATAAGAGAATAGATAAGAAAATAGATCAACCTAAATATGAATATTTTCCTAAGGATGAAAATGAGCTATATAATGTAATGAAGAAGCTTGTTAAAGAAAGAATTAGCGACTTTACAATTATTGATACATCAAAAATAAAGACCTTAGGATATATATTCTATGATTTATACAATGAGATGAAAGGCAAATATATTGAAGTGTTTAAAAACATAGATGCATCATATTGGAATACATCTAAAGTTACTTCAATTGAAGGGATGTGTAGTTGTTGTGAACATATGAATATTGATGTTACAGGATGGGATGTAAGTAATGTTGAGAATATGTCATATGCATTCAATAGATGTGAAGACTTTACTGGTGTTGGTCTTGTTGATTGGAATACATCTAATGTAAAATTTGCAAAATACACATTCAATATGTGTCAAAATCTAAAAGAAGACTTAGGAAATTGGAATGTAAGCAAAATTGAGGATGCAAGAAATATGTTTTCAAATTGTTATGATGTTGAATTAGACTTATCAAAGTGGGATTTGAATAGATGTGATAACATGAAAGATATGTTGTTTTTGTGCAATAATGTAAAGTCATTACCAAAGGGATTCAAACATTATTAGAATACCCATTCTTCAAAATACCATTCTGGCATTTTCTTTATAGACTTACAATATTTGAATGCTTCAGATAATTGGCATTTTAGTTTTGGTTTCCATTTATTCATATTATATGTCAATTTTTCACATTTGTCAAATATGTTTTCTATTGTTAATGCATTTTCTAAATCCCAGTCATTTAAGTTTTGATTGAATGATTTACAATTACAAAACATATATTGCATATTGATTGCTTTTCTTACATCCCAATTGTTCAATGGTTGATTGAAATTATGACATTCATAGAACATATTGCTCATAAGCTCTCCATTGCTTACATTCCAATTATTTAGAGGTTGGTTGAAAGTTTTGCATAAAGCAAACATATTACTAAAATCACAAACATTACCAACATTCCATTCATTGATGTTACAATTGAAATTTTCACATTCATAAAACATATTGTTCATATGCTTCACATTGCTTACATTCCAATATTCCAATCCATTTCCTTCAAACATTTTACATGAACCAAACATATTTGACATATACATAACTCTACTTACATCCCAATTAGATAAGTCAGGATTTATGAAAAGCATACCAGCAAACATACCATCCATATTTGCAGCATTGCTTACATTCCATTCACTGACATCTATTTTTTGTTGTATTTCTTTATCAAATGTAATGAAAAAATTGAATAGATTTGACATGTCAACAATATTAGATGTATCAATACAGTTAAGATTGAAACATCCATTATGAATTAATGTATTCATAATATCAATTAATTCAATCTTATTTTTTGGATAATATATTGTTTCATTAATTGAAGATATTTTCTTATTTATTCTGCTATTTATTAAAAATTTCATTATAATATCAATATTTTTGGTAAGTTAGCTACAAATATGTTGCATTTTGTAAATACCCCATATCTCTTTGTTATCTTATTTATTTTCCAACTAGTTAAGTTCTGATTAAATTGCTCACATCTATAAAACATATATGACATATCTTTAACATTACTTACATTCCAATTATCTATAGGTTGATTGAATTCTACACAGCCTTGAAACATAGATTGCATATATTCAACATTTGACACATCCCATTTCCCTATAGGTTGATTGAATATTGCACAATCATCAAACATATATCCCATATTTCTAACTTTGCTGACATTCCAATTACTAATGTTACAATTAAAATTTTCTAAACCAATAAACATACAATACATATTCTCAACATTGCTTACATCCCATTTACTGATATCAATATTATGTTCAATCTTTATGTTTTCAAACAAATTTGACATATCAGTTATAGAACTTACATCAATGCAATTTAAATTAGTCTCACCTCTATCTAACAATTCTTGTATGTTGAATATTAAATCATTTTTTGTATCAGGATAATACTTACATTGTGTAATTGATTTATCTATTCTCTTATTTATCAAAAACTTACCCATATGTTAGTCAATCATTTTATGACAATTAAAAAATACATTTAATGGATTTTCATTAATTGCTCTCATCTTAGCAATCCAATTTTTTGGATCAAAGCAAATGTTCTTACAATTAACAAATACATTTTGCATTGACATAACTTCATCTATATTGACATTACTGAAGTCAGAAATCAATTTATGACAATTATAGAACATGTTGTCAATATACAATAAATTTGTAGTATTCCAATTGCTTATGTCCATATATTCAAGTTTAATACAATTATAAAACATTGATCTCATATTTTTGACATTGCTTACATTCCAATCTTTTAGATTATAATTGAATTTATGACACCCATAGAACATACCTGGCATATATATCATATTACTTACATTCCATTTGTTTAAGTCTTGATTAAAGTCTTTACAATATTGAAACATACAAGATGCATCTTTAACATTACTTACATCCCAACCACTTATATCCTGATTGAATCTACTACATCCACTGAACATAAATCCACAATGTTCTAAAGAACTCACATTCCAATTACTTATGTCACAATTGAAATAATGATTACCAGAAAACATATTTTCAGCATTGACAACATTACTTACATTCCAATTGCTTATATCTATATGTTGAAATCTCCAGTCGTCATTTGCATATCTACTAAACAAATATGACATATCAGTTATGTTGCTAGTATCAATACAATTTAGGTCATATTCATCTTTATATATCAACTCATCAATGATATTCTTAAGCTCTATCTTATCAGATGGATGATATTTGAATGATGATATGGCGTTATTTATTCTACTGTTTATCAAAAACTTATTTGACATATTTGTTTTGTATATATATTATATTTTCTTTGTTTTCAACAATTCTAAGAACTGCTCTTCTGTTAATGTACATCCTGCGGCTCCAACATGTCCACCACCAGAATATTTAGACTTAAGATAGTTTCCACAATGGAATCCATCATCAACTCTTATGTTGTATAGGGACAATGTCCATTTTCCAAGTGATGTTCTCTTAAATACTGCACCATTCTTTATTATATTATTATCTTCTATACATTCAAACATTCTGCTTGATGTTTGATCCTGTAAGAAAAGCACTATGCACCTTCTATTGTTGTCAACAAACCAAGAAGTATCTCCGTATTCATCAATAATTCTCTTATATCTTTCTTTATTGTATTGTTGTACAGCATATCCAGAATTTTCAAGTTCAACTAACAATTTTATGTAGTCATCTGTATTTGTCCATATGTCATCATGATCATCATATTGCATAAATTCAGGTATTAGCTTATAGCATTTGTCTATATTTATAGAACATTTCTGATTCATACCAAGATTTATCATCTCAACATAGTCAATTGTATATCCTTCTCTTTTATATGAGAAACTGTCCCATGCTGAAAGTATTCTAAGAATTACTGGATCTTTTCTTTCTACCCTGGCTATATTCAATGTATCAAAGAAATATCTATATGCATTCATTATAGCAGATTGCCCTGAATCTCTCCAACCTTCAACATCATCAAATCCATGCTTTATAGATTCACTAATTATTGGTGCATGATGATCAATCCATATAAAATTCTTTTTGAATTCTTTCTTAAGGAATTTCATAGCATCTATATCATTGAATGATATGTCTGTCATAATAATATAGTCATAGTCATTATGCCACCAGTTGCTTACATTACCAGTGTTCCATTGAAAGTTGAGATCTATATATGTTGCTCCATATAAATGTATGTCAGATTCTTTAACCTTCATTACATTTATGAGATAATACTTAATTAGAGCACCTGACATTACTCCATCATTGTCTTCTTTATGATATACTATTTGATATTTCATTATATATGTTGTTTTAATTTGTTTCTAAAATGTGAACACTGCCTGTATACCAAACAATATTGTAAGTATTGCAAGAAATAGCAAAAAGTATTTTGCAATAAATCCAAGTATTCCAAATATGAAATATATAAGATACTTACCTATGAATGTGCATATAGCAATTAAGAAAATGATAAGAAATATTTCCATAACTTCAATTTTATATATGTTTGTTATTAATTTTAATTCTTGTGACATCTAGGGCATTTTAACTGTGAAAAAACCATAGGATGATAAATTATATTACTTTAACTTCAAAGTGTCTTAGAAAGGGCGAGAGACATGTCTACACTCATT
>JAGATI010000009.1 GCA_017621295.1 Clostridia bacterium
TGATGGAAATGCATTTGAACAAGATGTATATCTTCTAAAGTTTATTGTAACAGATAGTGCAGGACATGAAACAGGATATTCAAGTAAAACAATTGATCCATTCCTTGTAGCTGTGGATGATGGTGCTCCAACATTAGAAATAAAAACAGCTTCTGGCATTGGGGTATGGTATGCTGGGGATGTTACTGTAGAAGGAACTATGGATGATAGTTCTGCAAAATTGTATAGATATACAGACGAAGCATGTACCCAAAATCAAATAGAAGTAACAACCTTTGCAGAAGATGGAAAAACATGGACAGATACAATCAAAATAGAAGAAGGACAAGCTTCATATAAATATTGGTATAAAGCAATAGACTCATATAAGCAAGAGTCCATAAAGGAATTTAATTTTAATTATGATAAGATTCCTCCAAGATTTACTATTACAGAAATTCAAGGAGAACAAAAAGATTATACAGAAAACGTTTCTAAATTTGGTAATTTAATAGACTACTTTACTGTAAAAGGAAAAGTTCAAGATGATTGGGCAGAAGATGCAAATGAAAGTAATACTTCAGGTTTAGGAAGTTATTTCTATTATTACGTAGGAAATGTAGCTCCAACATCAACAAACGGTATGTACAGTCCACTGAAAGCAGATAAAACAACAAATGTAGGGTGGAACACATGTACAATCAAAAAACAAGAAGTAAATGGAAAACTAACTGCATCGTGGGAATCAGCAATTAAATTTAGTAATGTTTCATCTGGAGATAAGTTATATGTATGTTTTGCTGCTATAGATGAAGCAGGGAATATAAGTATTATTAATGATAATCCAAGTGCAATATTACAAGTAACAATTGATACAGATGCTCCAGAAATTAGTGGTGCTCCTGTTTTAACACAAAGTTCTGACAGTACAACAATTAAAGTTTTGGCAAAAGATGCTGTTGCAGGTCTTAATGTAGGACAAACAAGCATATCAAGAAACGGAAAAGAGATTATATTAACAAATTCTACACCAAATGAAGTAGAAGAAAATGGATATAAAGCTCTTACATATACAATTGTTCCGGCCGATTTAGATGATGGTAAAAATGAATTTGTAATTACTGTGAAGGATAACTTTGGTTATACAACAAAAGCAAATCCTATAATTATTAATAATTTTGCTCCAAAAATCAGCAATATAGAAACCTCAATCCCAACAACAGCTGTAAAAAGAGTAATAGAGGGCAAAGAATACACGTACATAAAAGATAGTTTTGTTATTTCTGCAGATATTACTTGTGCAGAAGAAGGAAATAAATTAGGAATTGTTGAATGGAATGATACAAATAATCAAACAGGAACATTAACAGGAACTAATGGAAAATATACAACACCAGCAATTTCAAATTTTGATGTATATAAAGATCAATTGATAACAAGAACAATTTCTGCAAAAAATATTTATGGGAAAGAATCAATATATACAATTAATTTTGCATATGATGAAGTTGCACCTCGTTTTGGAATAACAAAAATTCAGAATTCCCCTGTTACAGGCTTGGGTATGAGTAGTACCGAAGACAATTATTCAACAGTAGAACAAAAATTATATGGTTCAACTAAAAACGAATTTGTTATTGAAGGAACTGCAAGCGATGAATGGTCTGGTCAAAATAAAAACAATGCTTCTGGTGCAAAATTCTATTACTATGTTGGAACAGAACCATTAACACCAACAGATAATAATACATATTCAATCTTTAATGATGATGGTACAGCAAAAGAAGGTTGGACAGATTGTTCCATTGCAAAAGATGGTTCTTGGAAAATTTCATTAAGTTTTGATAGTTACAATAGTGGAGATAAATTAAATTTATATTTTGCTGCTGTGGATGGTGTAGGAAATATTTCACAAACTAACAGAAATCCAAGTGCAAATATAAAAATTGTTATTGATGATAATCCACCTATGTTTGGAACTCCTATTCAACCAAGTTTTGATAATTCAAAAACAACTATTTCTGTAAAAGTAAAAGATATAGAGTCTTCAATTGATGATAGTTGTATTTCAGTAACATGTAACGGAAATTCTGCAAACTTAGGAACTGTTATAAAATCGGCTACAGCTGATGAAGAAGGATATTATACATATACTTGGACTCCAACAAATGAAAGCTTAAAGACACAATTATCAACAGGTGATAATACAATATATATTACAATGCAAGATAATGCTGGTAATAAACAACAATCAAATGCTATTATAATCAAGAATAAAGCTCCAGATTTTACAAATAAAACCGATGGAGTTTCTTCTGGCTTTAGATTTGATGAATATTATTATGTTAAGGCTGCATTCGAAACATATGTTACAGTAAAATGTTGTGAAAATAATTTCTTAAATCAAGATTCAGTTTCATATACAGATGTTATTAATGAAGAAACAAAAACTCCTATTAATAATAAGCCAGAGTGCTCTTTTGCTTCTGATGTTCTTAAAATTTCTAAACAGACAGATCTTACAGTTTATGAAAACAAACTTGTAGAAAGAACAATTACCGCAGAGAATATATATGGTCAAACAACTACTTGGTCATTTATGTTTAAAGTAGATTCAGTAGCGCCTGTTATCAAAACTGGTACTCCTATTACAATAGACGGAAAATCTGCAGCAAATGATTGGTTTAACAAAACAACATTACCAATATCTGGAACATATACAGAAAATGGAAGTGGTGTAAAACAAGTAACTTATAATCTTACAAATGGTGTAGTTGAGTCTAACGGTTCAATTTATACAACAGATAAAGGAGATGAGGAAGAATTTGCAGCAAACATTGGCGGCTTTACAGAAGGAAATAATCCAAATACCTTGGTTTTTAATGCTACAGATAATGCAGGAAATGAATCAGGCAATACTCAGTTGATAAATATTAAAATTGATACGACAGCACCAAAATTGCTTGCTACTGTTGCTCCAGATGAAGCAGAAAATACAACAAGTAACATTGTTTGGTATAGATTTGTCGGCGAAACAGAATGGAAAAAACTTGAAAATTCAATTTTAACAAATAAAACAAAAGACGTAGAATTGACAGGTGAGTTTGAAGATAAAAATGATACAATTTTACAATCTGGTGTAAGAGAAATTAAAATTAATGTAAATAATAATCCAATTAATGCAAAAGTGTACACAAAATCAGAAGGCGAAAATGCTACATGGTCTGTACCAAGTGATCCAAAAACAGGATTTGAACCAAATGATGTAAATAATTCTATTCAAAGTGGACGTTGGTT
>JAGATI010000060.1 GCA_017621295.1 Clostridia bacterium
CAATATCAATTCCTATTTGTATTGTTTCGTTTTGTGTTGTCATTTCCTTTTTATTTTATGTATTATACTTTATAAAACAGATTTTCTTTAACAAACTTGTAATATTTGCAATTTTACATAAAATAAGGTATAATTAAAGTATAAGTGGGAACTCTCCCACAAAGTACATTGAAACCATCTTACAGGAGGAATAGTTATGGTAAACTTTATTAATAATAACAATCATAATTATACAAAATTTTATTAAATTATAACAAACTCTAATCTATTAACAAATATCTTTATTCTTCCCCTTAACTTTACTCTGATAACAATCCTAACTTCTCATACATCTTCAAAAATTCTGTCTCTAATTTTTCATTATTTATTAATTCATCTTTTTGATCCTTTATTACATATTCAAATTGTTCTAACCCTTTGTATTCTACTGCAACTCTTATCATATTTTTTACATCATTTGATAATTCATCCCAAAAATTATTACATATATAACAAACATCATATAAATCTCTTATTTTATCTCTTCCAGTCATTATACCTTTTCATTTACTAACGCTCCTTTCTTGTATTTAGCCCATTTTCCTAGATACTCTTTTGTCATAAATTCATCAATCTGCTCCCAATAAGGTAAATTTACCATTAATAATACTTTTTCAAATACTTCTTTATCATATTTTGAGTTACATATAAAATCTTTATTCATCCCTTGGGCAACAGTAAAATTTTTTATATATAATAAATCTAATAGTGCCCTTATATGATTTGCTACATTATATTTCTTTTTATGTTCTGGAATCTGCTTATTTTTTTCAATTCCATAATCTCCCCATAGTGAATCTCTTGACTCCAAAATATTTAATTTTTCCCATTGTAGTGAACTGCAATGCCAATCTCCAGATGTTTCTAATTTACAAGGTAAATTTAACGCATGAATTAGACTTATATACTTCATTTCACTCTCACCTCTTTCTCTTCTATCATTAAATATATTATATCATAGATTAAATATCTTTTATAGATTTTCTAGAATTTATATATTTATTTTGTTATTGTTTGTTATAATATATCAGACCTTTTAATTGCACTATAGACTACTTACCATTAAATAGTAATATTTTTTATCCATTAAATATTCTATAACAAAATTTTGTGTTCAATTTATATACTTTTTAGATTTTTTCGATTTTATAAAATTATAACATTAAAGTTTATTTATGGATATATTTTATTACAAAAAAATTTTTCTATTTACTATTCTCCACTATCTGAGCAATATCAGAAATATATTCACCAATAACTGGTATATTTAGTCTTACAATTTTTTGTAGCAAATATATTAATACTGCAGAAAGAATAGTAACTCCTATTCCTATTCCTATCCCTTTAGAAACACCTGATATAAAATTTCTCCATATTAATTTTTTACTATTTCCTAATAATTCTACAAGCTCTATCACATTATTTTTAGATAAAATATAATTAATTTTATCTAAATTCTCATTCAATTTTTCTATTTTTTTCTTTTTTCTTATCATAAAAACCACCCTTTTATTCTTTATAATAGGGTGGTTTTATTTTTTTAAAACTATTCATTATTTTTTATAGAATTATTGTTTATAACATTTGAATTTATACTGTTATCATCTACTGTATTTTTCATTTGGTTTGCAAGTTCATTTGCTTTTTCTTTTTCTTCTTTTTGTACAACTTCTAATTTAGTTATTAATTCTTGAAGTTTTTTCATATCTTTTCCCATCATTTCCCAATTGCTGTTATCTGTAGATGTTTGCAAGTTCTTATTTGCCTTTATAATCGCTGTTACTAAGTCTTCAACACTATCTGTATTTTCTACTTCTATATCCACAGCATATTG
The DNA here is from genome assembly GCA_017621295.1 of Clostridia bacterium. Next base: position 1,874 of record JAGATI010000060.1, read on the forward strand.
TGATACTAAATTAGCAAGTGCTTCTTTTAAATTATTTCCAATTGCAACCTTATTTCCAGAAGCTACTACTATTTTCTTTAATGTTGGAAGTGCATTTTCTTCATTTATATATTGCCCATAGATTGGCTCTATATATAGCAGAGTATTATCAATTGGAACTATTATCATATTTTTTGTTATTTTTGTTCCATTTACATTTAAGCTTTCGATTTCTTTTGAAATTCTCTCATCTTGTTCTATTTGAGTATCTAATTGCATTGGTCCTAAAACATTACTATCATCTGGGAATTTATATACAGTTAATTTTGCATTTCCATTTTCGTCATATGTTCCGAACTAGATATGAAATAACATTCTGTTTATCATATGGTGTATATGGTAATACTAATCCCAAGCTAGATTTATCATTATCTTTTGCTTTAAGCATTGTATAATAAGGTTTTATTTGTGTTCCTGTTTTAGTTAATACTTTTCCTGTATTATGTGTTGCTATATCCCATACATCATCATTTCTATAAAGGACATCTGGTTGTACATTATGATATCTTTTTAATACTTCAGATTGAATATTATATAAATATTCTGGATATACAAAATGGCTACTAATATCTTCTGGAATAGACTCTTCTAAATCTTCAAATAACTTTTATATATATTTCTATATGCCATAGCTATAGGGTCTGTTCTATCTGTTATATAAAACTTCATAGTTCCATCATAACTATCTATTAATACTTTTACAGAATTTCTAATATAATTTATCTCTGTTTTTGTAACACCATTTTGATTAAGTATAGTTCTTTGTGAATATGGATAATAGTTTGAAGTTGTATATGCATCTAATACCCAAACCAGTCTTCCTTCATTATTTATTACCATATATGGATTTTCATCATAAGTTAAATATGGCATTATTTTCTTAGCTCTATCTATTATATTTCTGTTTGTTAATATTTTACTTTCACTTGTAATATCTCCAGAAAATGCTAATTTTAGATTTCCCTCTTTTATTGAAAGTATTACTCTATCTAAGAAATTTAAACTTAGTCCTGCATCACCATTATATTTATTTTCTATATTTTCAGTACTATTTGAATCTAAATTTGGATAATCAAATTCCTTTTTACTACTACTATTAGTAACAACTGTATCATTTGTTTCTAATCCAAAGTATATTCTAGGTTCTGTTATTTTAACAGCTTCGTTTGTATTTTCGAAACCTTTCTGAATATGTTCTAAATTACCATTTCCATTTGTTTCAGATGCACTTGTAATAATTGTTCCATATCCATGAGTATATTCATATGTTTTATTGTTGTATGTTCCATTACTACTTACTATTTCTCTTGGAGAGATATATACTAATTTTTCTTTTCCATTTATATTATATTTACCTATTCCAGTATTTCTGTATGTATAATATCCTTTACTTGTTTGTGAACCTTTTAAATCTTTAAGTACTATATCTTTACTTACAATAGTTACATTATTTAATAAATCTGTATATGTAGCAATTTCGTCTCCTGTTATGGTTCCACTATTTTCTATATTTAATTCATCTATATTTATTCCATATGCATTTTTTGTATAATTTATATTTGCTTGTATATATTTTTTCTCTTTATCAAGTTCATTTGAATTTACAAAAATAATATCAAAACTTAACATTACAATAAATAATAATATTAAATATGAAGGCACTATAGCTATAGATGTAATTACTTTTTTTGTTTTCCCAGCATTAAATGCTCTAATTGCCATAAATACAGAAATTATGATTACTAAACACAAAATTCTATATCCCCATAATTTTATTGTAACATCTGTAAATCCTGCTCCAAATAGAGAAAATGTAGTTAAATCATCTTTTATACTTAGGAATTTTTGTACACCTGTATCTCCGAGTTTTTACATATACAAGCCCTGCAATTAATATTGCAAGTATTCTAATATACTTTATTAATTGTTTTAAAATAGGACTTTTCTTTAATGTTTGTCTATCAATCCCTTCAAAACAGAAATTAAAAGTGATTATATAATAGATTGCAGAATATACTACAAGAGCAACTACTGCTATTAATAAATACATTATTACTAATTCTATAAATGGTTTTTGGAATATAAAATAACCTATATCATATCCAAATACAGGATCTTGAATTCCAAATAAAGTAGAATTAAAACATAATAGTAATTTTCCTAATATGAACTTTGATGTAAAAGAACTTATTATAATTCCTAATATGAAAGCAATAGATTTATTAGGTAACTTAGGCATTGGCTTATTTTCAACTTTAAAAAACTCTTTTAATGTATTTTTTATTTTATTTGTTGTAAAATAAATCATACTATATATAATTAAAAAATTAACAACTAATGTAATAGATGTATATTTTATATTTTGCCAAAATATATCTATATAATTTTCACCTATTTCTAAAGTTTCTAAATAAGAACCTCTAAACAAGATATATGCTACAATTATAGCAACAATTCCTGCTATTAGAACTATAATATTTCTTTTCTTCTTTTGTTTGTTTAATTTATTTTCTGTCTTTTTTTTGCTTTTTTGCTCATCTACTTTTACATTATCATTTTTTTCTTCCACTATTATCACTTACCTTCCTATCTAAATTAAAGCTTTAACAAAATCCTCACTATTAAATTTTTCCATATCATCTATTTGTTCTCCAACCCCTATAAACTTAACAGGTATCTTATTTTCAGATACTATTCCTATTACAGCTCCACCTTTAGCTGTTCCATCTAGTTTTGTTAAAATAACCCCATTAATATCTACTGTTTCTTTAAAAGCTTTTATTTGAGATATTGCATTTTGTCCAGTTGTTGCGTCTAGAACCATTAATATCTCCTTTGAAGTATCTGGTAATTCTTTATCGATTACCTTTTTTATTTTTTCTAATTCATCCATTAAATATTTTTTATTATGTAGTCTACCTGCTGTATCGCAAATTAATACATCTGCCCCCTTCTCTTTAGTAATTTTAATTGCATCATATACAACAGATGCTGGATCTGCTCCTTCATTTCTTTTTACTATGTCACAATTTGCTCTACTCGCCCACACTTCTAACTGTTCTACTGCTGCTGCTCTAAATGTATCTGCTGCTGCTATTACTACTTTTTTTCCATCTTGCTTTAACCTATTTGCAATTTTTCCTATTGAAGTAGTTTTTCCAACACCATTTACACCAACAACTAATATAACAGATGGATTTGTTTCTAAATGTAAACTTTCATCTACAGCCTCAAAGACTTGCTTTATTTCTTCTCTTAATGCTTGTTTTACTCCTTCTTCATCTTCTATTTTTTCCTTTTTTATTCTATTTCTTAAATTATTTATAATTTTTACAGATGCATCTACTCCAACATCTGACATTATTAAAACTTCTTCTAATTCTTCTAATAAGTCTTCATCAACTTTTCTAAAATTACTAAAAACATTATTCATCTTTTCATTAAAAGAATTTTTTGTTTTACTTAGACCTTCTTTTAATTTACTAAAAAAACCCATAATTATTTTCCTCCGTTATTTACTATATAAATCTATTTATAAAATTTTATACTTTCACTTTTTACTTAAAAGTTCTTTCTATTGGTTATCTACTTTAGTTAGTATAGCATAAAATATATAAAATTAATAGTGTTTTTTGCAAATAAAAAGGAAAATTGATGTTACTCAACTTTCCTGTAATACTATTATAGGTGAAGACCTATAACATATTTGTGCTATTAGTCTATTCTAAAAGCTTAAAAATATTCATAATACTAAAAACCTCAAAAGATTTTTGTATTTGTTAAATGCTACTATTGTTTTGATAAAAACAACATATTTGTAATTTAATTTTACCATTTATCTTATTAAATGTCAAATCATAAATCTCTATTTATTAATTTTCTTTTAGTTTTTCTATGTACTTATTTAAGTTTTCAATTTTTTCTTCATATTTTTTAATATTTTTCATTAAACCTAAACTTACATATAATGATTTATCTATATTGCTTATATCTTCTTTTGAAATTTTTGTTATATAGTTTCCTAATCTTGCTTTACTAACAGTTTGAATATTTGAAAGATTTACTTGTCCATCTAGTATTGTTATTCCATTATTATCTTTTTGAGTTGTAATATGTGCCATTGATGGAATTGGCTTTTGTGTATGAGTTATTGGTGCTACTATAACATTACTTGAATTTATATTACCTACATCACTTTGAATTATTACACAAGGTCTTTCCTTTTGCATTTCTGAACCTATACCAATTCCAAAGTTACATTTATAAACTTCTCCTCTTCGTACAATTCTATTTTTAGCCTTATTTGAATTAGCATCTAAATATATTTTTGTTTTAGTCCATTCTAAAATATGTTGTACCTTTGAAACAAGTATTTTAGGCTCTTCATTTTTGTTTGATTTCTCCATATTATTTTTTCCTCCCTTCTATAATATTAAAATATCTCAAAACTTCGAAAGTTTCTTGAGAACCAATCATACATTTTATACCATATAAAAGTTTAAAATGAATGTTTTTATTAATTATTTCTACCACTTTGTGGGAGTAAAAATTGGAGCGGTATTCTTACAAGTTACGAACTCTCTTGTTCTCTTTCTAAACGTATTATATATTAGTTATTTATAAAATTCAAGTAAAAGTATGGAAAATTACTATTATGTATAGTATAATGCTATTAAAATTTGAAGGAGGAAGTGTAATGATTTTAATAGATAAAATAACAGATGAGGATTTGAACGAAAAAAGCATTGAAATGATAAATCCGAGAACGCGTTATGGTGCTAGAGGTATTGTAATAAGAAATG